>NZ_JBFOCU010000005.1:0-12092 GCF_040907945.1 Aeromonas sp. s11
TTGGCGGAGCGGGTGAACGGGATTTTGAAAGGAGAGTTATTGTTGCAAAGCCCGCAGGATTTGACGCAAGCGCGGGAAATGGTGCGTGAAGCAGTGGATATTTACAACGCGGAGCGGCCGCATCATGCGTTGAAATACAGAACCCCCGATGCGGTACATAGGGGGTTCTGAGTAGAGAAATGCTAGTTGAAAATGTGTAAACCTATTTCAGTACTAGACACAATGTGGGAATAAGGCTTAGATAGCCAGAAACCCGAGGATCAGGATGGGGCCGAGCAGGCTCAGGATAAAGCCGGAGACAATGGCCACCGGCACCACCTGAATGCCCCCTGATTTCTGGATGACCGGCAGGGTGAAGTCCAGCGCCGTGGCGCCGCCGTAACCGATAGCCGCCGAGGGGTGGCGTCGCATCAGGACCGGGATGATCAGGATGGCGATAAGCTCGCGGCCAAGATCGTTGATAAAGGCAGCAGAACCGAGCACCGGCCCCAGTTTGTCGGCCACCAGAATGCCGGAGAGCGAATACCAGCCGAAGCTCGAGCTCATCGCCAGACCATGGGTAAAGGGCATGCCCAGCAACTGGGCCGCCAGCAGGCTGCCCAGCCAGCTGCTGAGGATGACGGTGGCGGCTATCTTCATCCCCCAGGGATTGAGCAGGATCTGGCGCAGCCGCATGCCGGAGTTGCGCATCTGCACCCCGATGAGAAACAGCAGCAGCATCAGGGCCCACTCGCTCCACTTGTCGATGGGCAGTGCGCGCAGATCCACCAGTAGACCCAGCAGCACACCGCCGAGCACCACAAAGCAGAGCTGCAGGGATTCCCACAACAGGTGCAACTTGCCCGGCATCTTGGCATCGCTCGCCTCGTGGGTCGGCGGCGTGCGCTTGTCGAGCCACCAGAGGGCCAGCAGGTTGCAGACCGTGATCGCGGTGAGCATCACCCCGGCGACCTTGAAGATCACCGCCAGATTGCTGCCCAGGTTCTCCACATAGGCAAGCCCGAGCCCCATCAGAAACAGAATGAGGTAGACCATCTTGCCCAGACTCTGGTTGACCAGCTTGATCAGCCGGGCAGAGGAGAGGGGAATCAGATAGCCGATTGCCAGTGGCAACAGGATCAGCAACACATTGAGCAGCATCGAGGCCTCGATCACAAAAACTGATAAAAACATCACCTTATCATTACTTATTGGCTCTGTGTCACATATCTATCGCTTTCATGGCCGAAAACAGCCCTTTTGGGGGCAGATTGTTACTTTTTTGCCACAACCTCTCTGTTTGATAAGGTTCTGTGCGAGCCCGAGTGCATCAATGAAATCAAGTTGATCCAATCGGGGGGCCGATATTTCGCTCGGCAAGGGGGTGCATAAAGCCATTTTGGTGCCGGTTTGGCACACATCACGCTTTTCTCTTGCCACTGATATGATTGGGGTATAAAAAGGCGTTATCGGAATAGCCATTGAAACGGCTGTTTATGCAAACAAAGTGCTGAAAAATACGCAAAGAGCGAATAAAAATAGAGCGAATCCCCTGAAGACCCTCGTTCTGTATTGTTTTTTCACTATCCGGGTGATATTTTCGCTGAAGGTTGCCATCGGTTAACTTTTTGTTAAATGGACGATGGTTGAGTCACGCCCCCTGCGGCGTCTAGGGACAGACAAGGTTGTAATGGATGAGCGACGTTGCCGCACTGGAAGTACGTGATCTGCACAAATATTTTGGCACCCACGAAGTGCTCAAGGGCATCGACATGACCGCCCACAAGGGGGATGTGATCTCCCTTATCGGCTCCTCCGGCTCGGGGAAGTCGACCTTTCTTCGCTGTATCAATCTGCTCGAAACCCCCTCATCCGGCACCGTCTCGCTCCATGGCGAGTTGATCCGGATGAAAACCAGCCGCGCCGGCGAGCGGTTGCCCGAGGATATGCGTCAGGTGGAGCGGATCCGCAGCCGACTGGCCATGGTGTTTCAAAGTTTCAATCTCTGGTCACACATGACCATCATGCAGAACATCATCGAAGTGCCGATCCAGGTGCTCAAGGTACCTCGCGCCGAAGCACTGGCCAAGGCAGAGCAACTGCTCAACCGGGTTGGACTCTGGGAGCGGCGTGACTACTATCCCGGCCACCTCTCCGGTGGTCAGCAGCAGCGGGCCGCCATTGCCCGTGCGCTGGCGGTAGAGCCCGAGGTGATGCTGTTTGACGAACCCACCTCGGCGCTGGATCCCGAGCTGGTGGGGGAGGTGCTCGGCCTGATGCGCGAGCTGGCCGAAGAGGGGCGCACCATGCTGGTGGTGACCCACGAGATGTCGTTTGCCCGGGATGTATCTAACAAGGTGATGTTTCTGCATCAGGGGCGGGTGGAAGAGGAGGGCAACCCCAAGGAGATTTTCGCCCATCCCAAATCCGAGCGGTTCAAGCAATTCATCTCCTCCATCTACTGATGGCGGGATGCCTGGTTACCCAATCAACTGTTTTATCAAGGAGAGATACATGAACAAGCTGATGCTGGCGACAGCCGTAGTTACTGCCCTCGCGTCCGGTAGCCTGATGGCCAAGGAGTGGAAAGAGGTCCGGATCGGGGTTGAGGGTGCCTATCCCCCCTTCTCCTGGACCGAGCCCAGTGGCGAGGTGAAAGGTTTTGATATCGACATCGCCAACGCCCTGTGCGAAGAGATGAAAGTGAAGTGCACCCTGGTCAAGCAGGACTGGGACGGCATCATTCCGGCGCTGCTGTCGCGCAAGTTTGACGCCATCATCGCTACCATGGACATCACCGAAGAGCGCAAGAAGAAAGTGGACTTCACCCAGAAGTACCAGCACATTCCGGCCCGCTTCGCCGCCAAGAAGGGCACTGACGTGCAGCTCGACAAAGCCTTTATGGAAGGCAAGTCCGTCGCGGTGCAGCGTGCGACCTCCATGGATACCTTTATTACCGACAACTTCCCCAACGCCACCATCAAGCGTTACGGCACCGCCGATGAAGCGTATCTCGATCTGAAATCCGGTCGTGTGGACTATGTGCTGGCCGACTCTGCCGCCATCACCGACGGTCTGTTGAAGAAAGAGGGCGGTGATGCCTTTGAATTCGTCGGCCCGAAACTGACCGATCCCAAGTGGTTTGGCGAGGGTGCCGGTATTGCGGTGCGCAAGGCTGACAAGGATCTGAAAGAGAAATTCAATGCCGCTATTCTGGCGCTGCGTGCCAATGGCAAGTACAAGGAAATCAACGACAAGTACTTCGAGTTCGACGTTTACGGAGAGTAAAACAAAGAGACGTTTACGGCGAGTAAGTCCAAAGACGTCTACGGCAAGTAACGACAGGTTGATCCCGTCAGTAGTCATCGGGCCCGTCACCTCCCTGAGGGAGTTTACGGGCCCGCATTGATTGCAATGGAGCTGCACATATTTCATTCGGACTGCTATGGAGCCTTCTGGTTAGCAGGTGCGTGAAGATTCAGTGGCGATGGAGCTGCATATGTTTGATTTGAAAGGATACGAAGCCTCGCTGCTGGAGGGCGCCTGGGTCACCCTGGAAGTGGCGCTGGCCTCCCTGCTGCTGGCGTTGCTGCTGGGGATGCTGGGGGCGCTGGCCAAACTCTCTCCCTACAAGTGGGCCCGGGCCATCGCCACCGGCTACACCACCATCATTCGCGGCATCCCCGATCTGGTGCTGATGATGCTGCTCTTCTTTGGCGGCCAGGTGCTGATCAACGGTATCTGCACCTGGGTCAACGAGACTTACAACAGCTGGTTACTGGAGAGTAATCCCAATCAGGAGTGGGTCTCCCTGCTTCCGGACTATATCGACATCAGCCCCTTTGTGGCCGGTGTCGCGACCATCGGCTTTATCTTCGGCGCCTACATGACCGAGACCTTTCGCGGCGCCATTCTGGCGGTGGACAAAGGTGAGCTGGAGGCCGCACGGGCCTTTGGCATGCGGGCAACCCAGGTGTTTGTGCGGATCCTCTTCCCCCAGATGATGCGCCACGCCCTGCCGGGGTTTGGCAACAACTGGCTGGTGCTGCTGAAAACCACCGCGCTGGTCTCCATCATCGGCCTCGATGACATGGTGCGCAAAGCCTCGCTGGCGGCGGGCTCGACCCAGCAACCCTTCACCTTCTACATGGCGGTGGCGTTGATCTTCCTGATCTTCACCGCAGTCTCCACCTCGGCGCTCAAGTGGGCCGAGCGTCATTACGCCATCAAGACGAGGTAAGCCATGGATTTCTCAATCATTCTCAAAGAGTGGCCCACCTACTGGGAGGGGCTCTATACCACCGTCTGGCTGGTGGCCCTCTCTCTGATCCTTGGGTTGATGCTGGCGGTACCCATGGGCATCCTGCGCAACAGCCGCAACTGGCTGATCAAGGGGCCGATCTGGGCCTATATCTACTTCTTTCGCGGCACCCCGCTGCTGGTGCAGCTCTTTATCATCTACTACGGCGCCGCCCAGTGGGAGTGGCTGAAGAACAGTGCCGCCTGGTCGCTCTTCTCCGAAGCCTGGTTCTGTGCTCTGCTGGCCTTCACCCTCAATACCGCCGCCTATACCGCCGAGATCGTGCGCGGGGCGGTACACAATATGCCGCGCGGCCAGATTGAGGCAGCCAACGCCTTTGGCATGACACGCTGGCAGACCCTGACCCGGATCATTTTGCCCAACTCGTTTCGTCGGGCGCTGCCGGCTTACAGCAACGAGGTGATCTTCATGCTGCAAGGCTCGGCGGTGGCGGGCATCATCACCATCGTCGATCTGACCGGCGCGGCGCGGATCATCAACTCCCGCTACTACAGTCCGTTCGAGGCGTTTTTGACCGCAGGGCTGCTCTATATGCTGCTCACCTTTGTCATCGTCTGGCTGTTCAAGAAGTGGGAAGCGCGCTGGCACGCCCACCTGCGCCCGCGCAATGTGTAAGGTGTGATCTGCCAAGATGAGTGAAAATGGCCCCGCCTGTTTGCAGGCGGGGCCATTTTTCATCTTCATCGTCTGCCCGCCCGGTTTGCCAAATGGCGGCCGAGCAGGGAGAATGCAGCACTCCCAAGCGCCGCCAGCCGTTGGCTGCGTGCCTTATTCCCCAGTTCCCGAGGTTTTATGTACCGGATATTGTTTGAGCATCCCGCTTTCCTGGTTATCGACAAGCAGCCCGGCATCGGCATGCACGACGAGAAGGGCGACGGGGAGTCGGTCAATCCGGGGCTGGTCAATCGCGTGAAGGCCGATACCGGGCTGACCCTCTATCCGGTGCACCGGCTCGACAAGATGACCTCCGGCCTGGTGCTGCTAGCCCGCACCACAGAGGCTAATCGCGAGCTGAGTATGGCCTTTGCGGCCCGCGAGGTGAGCAAACAATATCTGGCGCTCTCCGATCGCAAACCCAAGAAGAAGCAGGGTTGGGTGAAGGGGGATATGCAAAAGGGGCGCGGCGGCAGCTGGATGCTGGCGCGTACTCTGGATAATCCTGCCATCAGCTGGTTCGATTCAGTGTCGGTGCGCGAGGGGCTGCGGCTCTATCGCATCAAGCCCCAGACCGGCAAGACCCACCAGATCCGGGTTGCCCTCAAAAGCATCGGTGCCCCCATTCTCGGGGATGAGCGCTATGGCGGTACGCCAGCCGATCGCGGCTATCTGCACGCCTGGCGACTGAGTTTTACGCTGACGGGGGAACCGTTCGATTTTGTCTGCCCGCCCGATGTGGGGAGTGAATTTGTCACTCCCGAGCTCACGGCAGCCATCGCAGCCCTTGCGCCCTGATGCTGATGCGCCCAGCGCCTGACGCCATGATCCATTCAGCGAAAGAGCGTGATCCTGACGGACGTGCGCCGCGCTGGATCCTGGCCGACTTTGACGACACCCTGGCCCCCGGTGACAGCCACGCCGGTCTGCTGCGCTATATCCTGCGCCGCCGGATCTGGCCGCTGCTGCTGTTGCCAGTGATTGCGCTGGGTGGGTTGGTCTATTTGTTGCCAAGTCAGCTGCTACCCAGCCAGCGGCGGCGCGGTATCTCCCTTATCTGGTGGGCCATCACGTTGGGGCTTTCCCCTTTAGGCTGGCGCAAGCTGGTGCGCGCCTATTGCCGCACCAGGCCGGGGCTGTATCGTCAGGCTCGCGAATTGCTGCAAAGCGAGGGCGCGCGCTGCTGGGTGATCTCCGCCAGTCCCTGCGCGCTGGTGCGAGCCCAGCTTCATCAACAACTGCCCGGCCAGTTGCCTCACCGGGTCATTGGCTCGCAGATGCACTACCGTTTTGGCGGCCTGATGCCGCGCTTCTATTGCCACGGCCAGCACAAGCTGTTGCCGGAGATTTGCGCCCTCGATGTCGAGCTGGCGCTTAGCGACAGCCTGCACGATCTGCCACTGCTGGGGTTGGGGAAAGAGGCGTGGCTGATCAATCCAACGCCCACGCGACTGCAAAAAGCCCGGGCCTGCTTGCCCCATCTGATGGTCAAAAACTGGCAACTGTAATGCAAAGCTGACAGCCATGCGGGTCGTCACCGTTTGATCCGCAAGGCCGCAGCTTGAATGTCACAATCCATTTACATTCTTTGCTGCCAGCTGTGAAAAACTATCTGCAACCCGCCTCTTCTCTTCCTGCTACGCCCTGCTTCTAATGAAACAAGTTGTTAACACTTGCCGCACCGCTGGGTGCCGCAATCCGTTTTAACCGAATCAAGAGCAAGGAGCGCCCGATGAATGCCACCTCTTCCGCCACCCATACCATCAATCCGTTAGGCACAGACGGTTTCGAGTTTGTCGAGTACACAGCCCCCGATGCCAAGGGGATTGCCGCCCTCAAGAGCCTGTTTGTTTCGCTCGGGTTTGCCGAGGTCGCCAAGCACAAACACAAGCAGTGCTGGCTCTACCGGCAGGGGGATATCAATTTTGTGGTCAATGCCGAGCCTCACTCCCAGGCGGAGCAGTTTGCCAGCCTGCACGGGCCGAGCGTTTGCGGCATGGCATTTCGGGTGAGCGATGCGGGCAAAGCCCAGCAGTACGCCATCGCCAAGGGGGCCAAGCCCTTTGTCGGCAAGATTGGCCCGATGGAGCTCAATATTCCCGCCATCTACGGTATCGGCGAGAGTACGCTCTCCTTTGTCGACCGTTATGGCGACAAGGGCTCCATCTATGACGTGGATTTTGTCTTCTACCCCGACTGGCAGGCCCGGATGGCAGAGGTAGATGCCGGTCTTATGGAGATCGATCACCTGACCCATAACGTGCATCGCGGCAATATGGATGTCTGGTCCAATTTCTACGAGCGGATTGGCAACTTCCGCGAAATTCGCTACTTCGATATCGAGGGCAAGCTGACCGGGCTGCATTCACGCGCCATGACCGCCCCCTGCGGCAAGATCCGCATCCCCATCAACGAGTCGGCGGATGACAAGTCCCAGATCGAGGAGTACCTGCGCCAGTACAAGGGGGAGGGGATCCAGCACATCGCCATGGCCTCCAGCGATATCTACCAGACCATCCGCACCCTGCGCAGCCGCGGTACCGGCTTTATGCCGACGCCCGATACCTACTACGAGAAGGTGAACAACCGGGTCGAGGGGCATCAGGAGGATTTGGCGGCCCTCAAAGAGCTGCGCATCCTCATCGACGGTTCCCCCACCAAGGATGGCATCCTGTTGCAGATCTTCACCGATACCGTGATAGGGCCGGTCTTCTTCGAGATCATCCAGCGCAAGGGCAACGAAGGGTTTGGTGAGGGCAATTTCAAGGCGCTGTTTGAATCGATCGAGCTGGACCAGATCCGCCGCGGCGTGCTGGATGGCGCCGAGGATGAGAAGGGTGCCCGCAAAGAGGGAGCGAGCGATGCGTAACTGGATTAACTTCCCCCATCGGGAGGGGACCCACTCCCGGCAAGCCCATGCCGACCTGCCGGAACAGGCCATCTATGAGCGCGAGCTGGGGCGCAGCGGCTTTTTCGGCCCCGCCACCCACATGCACCACAAGCATGCCCCCACCGACTGGAGCAGTTGGGAGGGGCCACTGCGGCCACGGCTGTTTGACCTCAATGCCCTCCAGGAAGAGGTGAGCTCGCTTTCCCCCTGGGTGGCCCCCGACATTCTCAGCAACCCCCACTGCCGCTATCGCATCTGGCGGCTCTCCGAGGCGATGCCGTTTCTGGTGCGCAACGCCGACGGCGACGAGCTGCTCTTTATCCACGAGGGGGGCGGCGAGTTCTTCTGCGACTACGGCCACCTGACTCTTCGCGATGGCGACTACGTGGTGATCCCCCGTGGCACCATGTGGCGCATCGAACCCGGCGCGCCCATGTTCATCCTGATGATCGAGGCGACCAACGACAGCTACCAGCTGCCGGATAAGGGGCTGGTGGGCAATCACGCCATCTTCGACCCGGCGGCGCTCGATGTGCCCGCCATCAATGAACGCTTTTTAGCCCAGCAGGATGAGAATCCCTGGTCGCTGCAGGTGAAGCGCCACGATCAGGTATCGGTCATCACTTGGCCCTTCAACCCGCTGGATGCACAAGGGTGGCACGGGGATTTGTGCGTGGTGCGCCTAAACTGGCGGGATATCCGCCCGCTGATGAGCCATCGCTACCATCTGCCGCCGTCGGCTCATTCGACCTTTGTGGCGAGTCGCTTCGTGATTTGTACCTTCGTGCCGCGCCCCATCGAAAGCGATCCCGGCGCCCTCAAGGTGCCCTTCTATCACAGCAACGATGATTACGACGAGGTGCTCTTCTACCATGCCGGGGACTTCTTCAGCCGGGACAATATCGAGCGGGGCATGGTCACCTTCCATCCCGCCGGTTTCACCCACGGCCCCCATCCCAAGGCGTTTGCGGCAGGGCAGGCCTATGCCAAGAAGTTCACCGACGAGGTGGCGGTGATGCTCGATACCCGCGATGCGCTGAACGTTGGCAGTCTGTGCGAAGGGATCGAGAACACCCGGTATGTCTCCAGCTGGCAGCGCCCGGGCGCGGCTGCCGGCAAATAAGGAATCGCTTATGAAATTGGCAACATTGAATAATGGCAAGCGCGATGGCGCTTTGGTGGTGGTGAGCCGGGATCTGACCCGTGCGGTACGGGTGAGCGAGATTGCCCCGACGTTGCAGGCCGCCCTTGATGAGTGGGCCGAGGTTGCCCCCAGGCTCGAGGCTGTCTATCAGCAGCTTAACGAGGGCCGTGCGGTAGAGGCGTTCCCCTTTGATGAAGCGTCTTGCCTCTCTCCGCTGCCGCGTGCCTATCAGTGGGCCGATGGCAGCGCCTACGTCAACCATGTGGAGCTGGTGCGCAAGGCCCGCGGCGCCGAGATGCCGGAAAGCTTCTGGCACGATCCGTTGATGTATCAGGGGGGCTCCGACAGCTTTTTGGCTCCCCGCGGGCCGATTGTGATGGGTTCTGAGGAGTGGGGGATCGATTTCGAGTCGGAGGTGGCCATCATCACCGACGATGTGCCGATGGGGGTGAGCCCGCAGGGGGCCGCCAGCCACGTCAAACTGCTGGTGCTGGTCAACGACGTGAGTCTGCGCAACCTGATCCCGGGGGAGCTGGCCAAGGGCTTTGGTTTCTTCCAGTCCAAACCGTCCAGCGCCTTCTCGCCGGTGGCGATCACCCCGGACGAGCTCGGCGATGACTGGCGTGATGGCAAGGTGCTGCTGCCCCTGCGCACCCATCTGAATGGCGCCCTGTTCGGTGCACCGGATGCCGGGGTGGATATGACCTTCAGCTTCTTCGAGCTGATTGCCCACGCCGCCAAGACACGACCGCTCGGGGCGGGCTGCATCATCGGCTCGGGCACTGTCTCCAACTACGATCGCAGCGCCGGTTCATCCTGCATCGCCGAGCGCCGCATGCTGGAAATTCTTGATTGTGATCAAGCTACAACCTCCTATTTGCAGTTTGGTGATAGAGTGTCGATCGCGATGGAAGATCGCTCTGGCCAAAACCTGTTTGGCACCATCTCTCAACAGGTGGTGCCAGCGAGCGGTCAGGGAGGTTGATGGTCAGCGCCGGTTGGCGGCAAGGATATTCGGGATATGTCCGGATCACGACGAGCCCTCAACCGGTGCCGGATACACAAGGAGGCAGGTGGCGAGCACCTGCCGGGCTTCGGGCCCAGATAAGATGCAGGGACAGATTATGTTGCAGTTGTTTGGCTATTGGCGTTCGTCGGCAAGTTTTCGGGTGCGGATCGTGTTGCAGCTCAAGGGGCTCGCCTACGAGCAGCATCCCATCAATTTGCGGCAAGGCGAGCAGAGCGAGAAGGCTTATCGCCGGATCAACCCACAAGGGCTGGTGCCGTTTCTGGTGGATGGCGATGTGCAGATCGGTCAGTCGGTCGCCATCATGGAGTACCTCGACGAGACCTATCCCGCCTACTCACTGATGCCCTCTTCCCCCGACGCGCGGGCCCGGGTGCGCCAGATCGTCAATATGATCGCTTGCGATATCCACCCGCTCAACAATCTGCGGGTGCTCAACTATCTGGAAGAGCACTTCAGGGCCAACAACGAGCAGGAGGCTCGCTGGTATCGTCACTGGATTGACGAGACCTTCACCGCCCTCGAACAGCTGTTGATGACCACCGCCGGTGTCTACTGCGTCGGCAACGAAGTGACTCTGGCCGACTGCATGCTAGTGCCCCAGGTCTACAACGCCCGCCGCTACGACATGACCCTGGACGATTACCCTACCATCCGCCGCATCGTCGCCAACTGCGAACAGTTGCAAGCCTTTATCAAGGCGGCCCCTGCTAGTCAGCCGGACGCGCAACCCTGATCGGATCGCGCGATGCAGCATTTTGATGGCTAAAGCAGTGAATACTCATTGAGCCAGTGAGATGACTGGCTCGCTCACGAAATATGTTCGCGCTGTTGCCAAAACTCAGCCTGTGTTGTGAACCGCCATGGCTGTCATTCCTGAGTGTTGGAATGGCTGCCATGGTGGGATTGGCCTATTAGTTCTGCATATCCGTGATGTAATAGGTCACGGGGTATGTTGCCGGCTGTTTCATGTCCTGATTCACGAGCCCTACTTTTTTGGCATTTTCAATGTTGTAGATTGCACGTCGACTCTCAGACGAGGTGATGGCCTTTAGCTCCTCTGCCGGAATTTTGGTGCAGGAGGAGTAAATGGTGCGAAAGAGCGAGTTGTATTTTTCAGCATCGTCCAAAATACGCTGTGCCTGATCCGGCTTAAGGTAATCATTGATTTCATTTGCCGCGGCAGCAGGATGAAGTAAGAAAGATGCCATTGGCATGGCATAACGCTGATTCGATGCACAGTAAATTATAGTTGCAGAAGAGGCCACATTTGATGCGTTAATCATATTCAGCTTCGTCGGATTTTTACGCAAAGCCTCGTAGGCCATATACCCGGAGTCCATATCACCGCCCCCACTATTGAGATATATGTCTATATTTTGAATGTTGCGATAATTGCCGTTAATTTCATCAATAGAGGATAACAGCCAGGCCACGGTCTGCGGGTCTATGCCTGCATTGAAGTAGATGGCTGCATTATCTACATCTGTGTCATTGACCGTATTTCCCTTGATGAAAGAAATGTTGGCGTGCACATGTATCGGTAATGCCAGAGCAAGCAGAATTAGTTTTTTTATCGACATAGATACCTCATGGATAACATATTTGGGGACACTTGGTTGCTGACAATATCACTATTTCAAATATCGGCATCTGAAAAATAGATTGCTGTTAATTGATGCCTACATTAATACAGTGTCGGCTACACTGATTTCGCCTCCACATGACGAATGCCATAGTGCCAGTTATGTAGCAGGGGAATACACCACCCCATTCTTCGATACGTGGTGCTCTATCAGAGCCTATGCTCACACTTTCAACGTCGGTTTTATGGGCCATGTTCTGATCGTCTATTTACTCTATTTGCCATAAGAAAAAGCCCTTCACCATGGTGAAGGGCTTTTTGATACCTAATGTCCCGTCCTGAATATGGTTTACACCTTTCCCCCCAATAAATGGAGAACCCGATGGGACAAGGTGTAAAACGGACACAGCGCGATTACTCGCTGACTTTTAAACTGGCACTGGTCGAGCAGATTGAAAAAGGCGAGCTCACCTACAAACAGGCTCAGGTGCG
>NZ_JBFOCU010000050.1:0-30442 GCF_040907945.1 Aeromonas sp. s11
TTAGCCCCAGATTGTAATGTCCGCTTTGAGCCAGATTGAAATGTCCGGCTAGGGCCCCCTCAGTTATACCTTGTGAGATAGGTGTCACCACGGAGGGGTTCTCATGGCACAAAGCGAGCTGATATTCACCATGAAAGAGGTAGACCGTCTCAAGACCATCCAGGCCGTGGTGGAAGGCCACATACCCAGCACGATAGCGGCACAGCGCCTGTCATTGACGCCACGGCATCTACGCCGCCTGGTGGCCCGTTACGTGGAGGATGGCCCATTAGGGCTGCGCTCCCGCAAGTTCGGGATGAAAGGCAATCGGCAACTGCCGATTGGGCTCAAGGAGCAAGCCTATCAGCTGATCACCCAGCACTACCCTGATTTCGGGCCGACCCTGGCCGCTGAGAAACTGGCGGAACAACACGGTATCAACCTGGCCGTGGAGACCGTGCGCCAGATGATGATTGCCACGGGGCTATGGGTGCCCCGCCGGCAACGGCCACCCAGGATCCAGCAACCTCGTTACCGCCGCGCCTGCTTTGGTGAGTTGATCCAGGTTGACGGTTGCGACCACCGCTGGTTTGAGGGTCGAGCGCCAGCCTGTACCGCCATCGTGTTCGTGGACGATGCGACCAGCCAGATCACCGCCCTGCGCTTTGTGCATTCCGAATCGACCTTCGCCTACTTCGGCACCTTGCGCGATCACCTGGTTGCCCACGGCAAGCCGCTGGCGCTTTACAGCGACAAGGCCAGCGTGTTCAGGGTCAATCACAAGTCCTCCCGTGGCGAGGGCCAGACGCAGTTTGCCCGCGCCCTGGACGAACTCAATATCGAGGGGTTCTGCGCTCATAGCAGTGCGGCCAAGGGCCGTGTAGAGCGCGCGCACCTGACGTTACAAGATCGCCTGGTGAAAGAGTTGAGGTTGGCGGGGATCAGCTCGATTGACGAGGCCAATGCGTGGCTGCCTGGCTTCATCTCCGATTACAACCGGCGCTTCGGTAAAGCCCCCTTGCATGAGGTGGACGTACACCGCCCCCTGGGCCCTCATGATGACTTGGAGCGTACCCTGATCTGGAAGGAGCCCAGGCAGGTATCAAAACGGCTCACAACCCAATATGACAAGGTGCAATACCTGTTGCTCGATACCCCCGCCCAGCGGCGGCTGATCGGTCGAGAGATCATGGTGTACCACTATTGCGATGATCGGGTGGAGTTACGAGGGCTGGATGGCCAGCTCCTGGATTACTGCATCAAGGATCAGCTGGCACCGGTGAATCAAGGGGCGATTGTCGATAACAAGCGGCTTGGCCATGTGCTGTTGATGGCCCAAGAGGTTCAGACCATGCGGGACGATGTTCGTTCGCGAGCTGCGCCAAGCAGCCCGACGACGAACCGCCGTCGCGGGCCGCATCCTGACAAGGTGAAGCCAAACCGACTAGGGGAAGAGCAGTATTACAAGGCGCTGCTGGACGTCAGCGGCGAAAGGCTGGAAGCGCAACCTGACAGGCCTGAGCTGGCGGACATTGCGAAGGAAGCCGCGCAAACGGTGGCAAAGCGCAAGCGGGGTAGACCGCAGATCACCGGCCCTCGGGACGAAACACCATCCCCTGTTGTGCAAGCGGCCATCAGTCAGTGGCAACAGAGATCGCGACAGGACGAGGTTTAGTTTGGGCGCCGACGTCAGTGTCGGAACGGTACTTTTCGAGGGGGCATCGTCGATATAACCCCATAGTGTTATTTGAACGAGAATATCGCTGTTGCGCTGTGTTGCAGGGTTCCGAGCAACGCAATTTTGCGGGCATCCAACACTGACGTCGGCGCCAGCCGAACGGGCGCCGACGTCAGTGTCAGAACGAACAAGGCCAGCTCGAAAGCTGGCCTTGCTGGATTTTTGCATTGGTCGGTGGACTAGGGACTGACCGCCGCGAGGATACCTCCTCAACCTCCCTCTGTTTAAGTTTGACAGGCTCAAGTCCACATCCCGTTCAAACCGATCCGGCCCGCTTTGGTGTCCGGCTGCTATAGGTTCCCAGTGAATATAGCACACTGCATCCGGCATTCAAGAGGGGGGAAATCCGTTACGACACTGACGTCGGCGCCCGTTTTAATGATTAGTATGAGTACCCGTACTCATACTAATCGCTCCCTAACCAGGGAGCTCAATCCCCCATCGGGTGAGCTTTTCACGGACTTTATCGGAGTCCCGTTTTATGTGGGCTCGGGCGTATTCACTTGATGAAGAGACTTGCATGGCCACTGCTTGAAACTCTGGGTCAGTTTTCTTTCTGCGCGTCGTCAACGCCTGCAAATAGCCCTCTGCCAGTTCTCGGCTATCGAGACTGACTGAAGCCCCAGGGCCACATAAGCGGCCACCTGCAGACATGAACAGCGAGCCCTTTTCCAATTCACCAACCAGTTCAAATGGCACTCGATCCGAGTATTGAACTTGCACCGTGAACCACTCAATTTTGTGTTTCACATTCATCCCCTGTGCCGTATTTGCTTTCGTACCAGGCAATAAATGCCCCCCAGGGAAGAGAACGCATTTTTGTGAGCGCTTCAGCAACTTCGGGGTCGAAGCACTCGGTCACATCATCCATAATCTTCTTCGCTTGAGCGGCCAGCTCTGGTTGTTGTTCAACCCAGCGTGTAATGGCTGTCTCGTAGAGCGAATCAGCTTCTTCAGCCAGTTCCAGCATGGTTCTTTTTTGAGTCACAACGGCATCCTCTTATGAATCTTCAGCAGCTGATTTTGACATGACTCTTAACTCAATTTCACCAAGATCTCGGACATTTGGATTTAGCTAAAAACCGGTCATTTCAAATAGTTTTTGACATGTGTCAAAGCAAGCCATCAAGGGCATGATCGGAGAATTTGTGGGCGTCATCGAAGTACTCCTGCAGGGTTCGCATATCCTTGTGGCGAGTGACTTCTATGATCTTGTTCATCGGCTTGCCGGCAGTCACCGCCGAGGTGATAAATCCACGGCGCAGGCTGTGGCCACTGACGTAGAGATCGTCGATGGTTTGGCCTGTTCGCCGCTTGATCATCAGATTGATGCCCTGGGGGCCGAGCGGTTCGGCCATCAGTTGACCCCAGCGGTTCATGCGCCGAAACAGCGGCCCCTCGCTGATCCGGCTTTTGTGTAGCCATTTTTGCAGTGCCGACACGGGGCAATAGAGCTTGCCCGGGATCAGGGCTATCTCGGTTTCATGCAACTGGTGCTTACTTGGTTTGAGGCGAAGACGGATCCCCTGCCCCACAAAATCGAGATCGCTCACCTCAATTCGCGCCGCTTCCGAGCGACGCAAGGCGCCACTGAACATCAAGAGCAGCAGGGTGTGATCACGCAAGCCAGCCAGATCACCGGTGTCGATGCCATCCAGCACCTGGGTCAATGGTTGCAGCGTCAGGGCGCCAGTTTTGCGCTTGCGGTTATCCCCCAACCTGACAATACCGCGCATCATCTCCTTGATTTCGGGATGTTCGGTGGGCATGGGGTGAATGCCTTTCTGCTTGAAGGCATAACGGATCCCGGCAAGCCGTCTCACCAGGGTTGCCGGTTTTCGAGGTTCACCGTTACGCAGCTCCCCCTTCCCCTCCTCTTTATCCAGCCATACCCAGTCAGCCAATACGCCATCGGCCTGATCTGCCAGAAAGTTCATAATGTCATGATGGGTTGTTTGCAGCGGATCCAGCCCGTGCAATTGGCACCAGAAGACAAAAATACGGGTATCCGCCTGATAGGCATTGAGGGTGGAATCCGCTTTTGCACTGCGCAAAAAGCGTCGTGCTCGGCTATTTAGCTGGGCATCGAAAACAGTCTGCAGTGACTGATGAGCTGGATTGGACAAGGTTGGATATGCCACGGAACTCTATGATTCATATGAAGTTTGATAGGATCTTACAGGATCTTCCACACACATCAAATATCGATAATGAATATTATCGATACCTAGAGCATCCTATTTTAATACCCATTGACCACGCTGAATAAAGGAAACATAGGAATATCATTCGACACGGTTTAGCAAAAACGAAAAAGGAAAATTGGCAGGAAGAAGTGAGAGATAACGTAGCTCGATGTTGATATTCAGGTGGGTAATCAGCTTGGTATTTGAAAATTAAAAAGCCCCGAATAACGGGGCTTGGGGATTATTTTTTCGCCAGCTTGAACAGTTCAAAGAAATTCCGGCTGGTGGCTTCTGCCAATTCATTAAGCGGAATATGACGCAGATCGGCAATAAACTGCGCAACGTCTCGCACAAAGGCGGGTTCGTTCTCCCTCCCCCGATGCGGCACGGGGGCAAGATAGGGCGAGTCGGTTTCGACCAGCAATCTGTCGAGGGGAAGTGCCTTGACCACCTCTTGCAATGCAGACGCATTTTTGAAGGTGGCGATCCCGGAGATGGAGATATAGAACCCCATCGCCATCGCCGCTTGCGCCATTTCGAGGGATTCGGTGAAGCAGTGCAGCACACCGCCAACCTGATCCGCTCCCTCTTCGCGCATGATCTGCAAGGTATCTTGCTGGGCATCGCGGGTATGGATGATCAGCGGCTTGTTCAACGCGCGGGCAACCCGGATATGTTCGCGGAAAGAGGCTTGCTGAACGTCCTTGTTCTCGGGCGAGTAGAAGTAGTCGAGTCCGGTTTCGCCGATGGCGATCACTCTTTCGTCAGCAGCCTGTGTCAGCAACAAGGCTGCATCCACCCCAGGTTCCTGATTGAGCGGATGTACCCCGCAAGAGGCAAACACCTGGGGATAGGGGGCGATCGCCTCGAGCATAGTCGGGAACTGTGCCTGAGTCACACTGACACAGAGAAAATATCCCACGTCCAGTTTCGCGGCCTTTGCCAGTACATCAGCCATGGTTGTCTGCTTGCTGCCATAGCTGAGGCGATCGAGATGACAGTGGGAATCAACGAGTAACATATAAAACCTTTCTGCTTGTCGGTACTTATAACCAGCAACTGAGCCAGTTCATCAGATGGATGGTGGGATTGGAGAGCTGACCCGGCTGACATGCCGCTTTCAGGGCAACCAGATCTTGTTCTGCCTCCAGCAGTTTTTCGCTGGAGTGCTGCTCCGCCAACCGTTGACTCAAGATGGCCAGATCAGGCATTGCAAGCTGATGGTGACCACATCCAGCCTGGGTTTTCAGGGCATCGCACAAGAAGAGCTGCAACCAGTGCAACCTGACCTGCGTCTCCTGACCAAGCTGGCTGCACAGTGCCGTCGCCTTGACCGGACTTTGACTCAGGGCGACAAACTGCTCCAGCAGTTCGCGACGAGTCCCGTCCTGTTGCTGCTCGATATAGTCGAGTACCCGCAGCGGGGCCCCCTGACAGATCCGCACCTGAGCCAGAGTGGCCTGATGACCCTGCTCGGCCAACCAGCGTACTGTTTCCCCTTCCGCAGGCAATTGACAGACATGTTTGTGACAGCGACTAAGAATGGTGGGAAGCAACCGGGAAACCTGGGAAGCGATCAGCAACAGCAAGCTGTCGCCGGCCGGCTCTTCCAGGGTTTTCAGCAGGGCATTGGCTGCCGATTCGGTCATCCGTTCCGCATCAGGAATGATCACCACCTTGCCACGGCCGAGCTGGGCAGAGCCCTGCAGCCGGGTGCAGATCTCGCGAATGGCCTCGACCCCGATGGTCTTGCTGTCGCGAGTTATGGTGCCGAGATCCGGGTGGTTGCCCTTGTCAAACAGCTGGCAAGAGTGGCAGTGGCCGCACGGCTCTCCGCGATCCGGTTGCTGGCAAAGGTGCAAACGTGCCAGCCGCTCGGCCAGTTGCTCCTTGCCAAGACCGGGATCGCCCAGCAACAACCAGGCGTGGCCGAGACGACCAGACTGGGCCGTCTGGCTCAGGGCATGCCAGTCTGAGATCAGCCAGGGATACATAGCGACTCGTTCGACAGATAGTGATCCAATGCACACTCGATGGCAGCTTTGACCTGTTCCGGGGTTTGCGCCGCATCGATCACCACAATGGAGTCATCCTTGGCGGCCAGTTCGAGATAACGAGTTCGGGTACGCTCGAAGAAGCTCAGTTGCTCCAGTTCGATGCGATCCAGCTCGCCGCGATGGCGCGCGCGCTGCAAGCCAAGGGCAGGATCGATATCGAGATAGAGGGTGAGATCCGGTTTGAAGTTGCCGAGCACCGCCTGCTTGATGGCACCGATAAGAGTAGCATCGATGCCACGCCCCCCCCCCTGATAGGCCTGGGAGGAGAGATCGTGGCGATCCCCCACCACCCAGACACCGTCGGCCAGTGCGGGTTTGATGCGGGTCTCCACCAGTTGTACCCGGGAGGCATACATCAGCAGCAATTCCGCCTCGATGGTGAGGCGCTCGTCGTGCACCTCTTTGACGATGGCCCGCATCCGCTCGGCTAGCGGCGTACCACCCGGCTCGCGGGTGCACTCGATCCGGTTGATGCCGTGGCGCTGCAGATAGTCGGTCACATAACGCACGGCCGAGCTCTTCCCTGCCCCTTCCAATCCTTCGATCACAATAAATTTAGACATTAGGGTTTCTTCAATATGTATTCGCGAACCGCCCGATTGTGTTCATCGAGGGTCTTGGAGAAATAGTGGGCACCGCCCCCCTTGGCGACAAAGTAGAGATAGTCGGTCGACTTGGGGTTAAGCGCAGCTTCGATGGAGGCCTTGCCCGGCATGGCAATAGGCGTGGGCGGCAGACCATCGATCACATAGGTGTTGTAGGGATTCTTGTCGGTCAGATCGCTGCGGCGAATGTTGCCATCGTAGCGATCTTTCACCCCGTAAATGACGGTGGGATCGGTTTGCAACTTCATGCCCAGACGCAGACGATTGACAAACACCGAGGCGATCTGCGCCCGCTCATCCGGCTGGCCGGTCTCTTTTTCAATAATTGAGGCCATGATCAACGCCTCGTAGGGGGTCTTGTAAGGCAGGTTGGCCTGACGTTTCTCCCAGCTCTGCTGCAGGAAAGTCTCCATATCCTGATGGGCACGACGCAGGATCGAGAGATCGCTGGCATGGGTGGTATAGGCGTAGGTTTCCGGCAGGAACCACCCCTCCAGCTTGCCATTCTCGATGCCGAGCTCCTGCGCCAGGTCGGCTTCGGATTGCTCGACGGTCAATCGCTCAAGGTATGGGGCACTGGAGAGCTGCTTCTGCCAATCCTCGAAACGGGAACCTTCGACGAAGGTGAGGCTGAAGTGAAACTCCTTGCCCGATGCGAACAGAGAAAGGGTCTCCTTGAGAGGGGCCCCTTCCTTGATTTCATAGGTGCCCGATTTGATGGCCACCAGTTCGGGATGGCTGCGCAGCCAGAGCCGCACCGCCCAGGGGCTGGTTTCCCCCTCACCCAGTTCGGCAATGAGGCGCGCCGCATGGGCGCCCTTCTCCACCGTAAAGAGCCGGGTCGGCCCCTTGTTGGTGAGCGTCTCTACCTGTTGCCATTTGTAATGTACATAGCCCCCGGCAGCGGCTACCATCAGTGCCGCCCCCGCGAGCAGGGTGTAAAGCCGATTAAACTTCAATGACCAAACGCTCCTGTAAACGGCGACTCAATACCGCTGGGGGATAGTGAATATCCTCGATGCCATTGACCGGCACGACCCCCATAAGGGTATTGGTGAGCCACACCTCTTCCGCCTGCCATAGTGACTCCAGCGGAGCCTCTACCACACGCAACTCAATACTCATCTGTTTCAACATCGCCATCACCTGGCGACGCATGATGCCATCGACACCACCGCGGGCGAGATCGGGCGTAAACACCGTCTTGCCCCGACGCCAAAACAGATTGGCACTGACCCCTTCAATCAGAAAACCACGACTGTTAAGCACTATCCCTTCGACTGCATTTCGGCTGACAAGTTCGCTTTTCAGCAATACCTGCTCCAGACGATTCAAAGTTTTAAGCCCGGCCAGCATGGGCGCATCGCCGATCCGCTGGCGGCACACCACTATCTCGATCCCCTCCTGTTGCCACTGGCCATAGTGAGTGGGAAATGACGCCAGAGTGACAATCCGGGTTGTGTGCTGACATACGCTGCCATCATAGCCCCGCCCCCCCTCGCCGCGGGTCAGGATCACCTTGGCCACGCATTGTGGCTGCTCGGCCACCATCTCTTCAACCTCCCGGGTCAAGAGATCCCAGTCCGGTTCAACCAATCCCAGCCGGTTGTTCGCCTGCTGCAACCGTGCCAGATGGGCAGGCCACTGCAACACGCGCCCCTCCCTGACCGCCATGGTGGTGAAATGACCGTCACCATAAGCCAGCCCCCGATCATGTGCCGAGATGGTATCAAGCTTCATGCCATTGATAAGCAAAGGGATCCCTCCGATAAAAAAGGCCCGATACCGGCAGTATCGGGCCTGTGTCTTTGCCCTGCGGCAAATTATACGCGTTTGAAGATCAGTGAGCCATTGGTGCCGCCAAAACCAAACGAGTTGGAAAGGGCGTACTCGAAGCTGCCTGACTTGGCCACATGGGGTACCAGCTCCAGATCGCACTCTTCATCCGGGTTGTCCAGGTTAATGGTGGGCGGCGCCACCTGATCACGCAGGGCCAACACAGTGATGATCGCCTCGATGGCACCGGCGGCGCCCAGCAGGTGACCGGTCATGGACTTGGTGGAGCTCACCATCAGGGATTTGGCATGCTCACCAAACACCGACTTCATGCCACGCAGCTCGGCCACATCACCCAGCGGGGTGGAGGTGCCGTGAGCGTTGATGTAGCCGATCTGCTCGGGGGCAATGCCGGCATCCTTGATGGCATTTTTCATGGCGCGAGCGCCACCGTTGCCATCTGCAGGAGGCGCAGTCATGTGGTACGCGTCACCGCTCATGCCAAAACCGACCAGCTCGGCGTAGATCTTGGCGCCACGGGCCTTGGCGTGTTCGTACTCTTCCAGTACCAGTACACCGGCACCGTCACCCAGCACGAAACCATCGCGATCTTTATCCCACGGACGGCTCGCTTTTTGCGGCTCGTCGTTGCGGTTGGAGAGTGCCTTGGCAGCAGCAAAACCACCCATCCCCATCGCGGTGGAAGCTTTCTCGGCACCGCCGGCGACCATCACGTCGGCATCACCGTAAGCGATCATCCGGCCAGCCATGCCGATGGCATGGGTACCCGTGGTACAGGCGGTCGTCACGGCGATGTTCGGCCCTTGCAGACCTTTCATGATGGAGAGATGACCGGACACCATATTGATGATGGTGGACGGAACGAAGAAGGGACTGATCTTGCGCGGGCCGCCGTTGACCAAGCTTTCGTGGTTCTGTTCAATCAGACCCAGACCGCCGATACCGGAGCCAATCGCCACGCCGACACGTTCGGCATTCTCTTCATTGATGGTCAGGCCGGAATCATCCAGCGCCTGCATACCGGCCGCGATGCCGTATTGAATGAAGAGATCCATCTTGCGAGCGTCTTTACGGTTGATACCGTACTGCTCGGGATCGAAATCCTTGACCAGACCTGCGAAGCGGGTTGCAAACTCGCTGGCATCAAAGTGTTCGATAAGGGAAATGCCGCTCTGCCCGTTGAGCAGTGCTTGCCAGCTGGATTCGGCAGTGTTACCCACCGGGGAAAGCATCCCCAAGCCGGTCACCACGACTCTGCGTTTTGACACTGAGGTAGTCTCCGAGAGGTGTTTTGAAAAGGAACAAATACAAAAGAAGCGGCCCTTGGGCCGCTTCTTTCAGAACAGGAACTTATTCCTGATTAGCGGTGATGTAGTCGATAGCCGCTTGAACAGTGGTGATCTTCTCGGCTTCTTCATCAGGAATTTCGGTATCGAATTCTTCTTCCAGCGCCATTACCAGTTCAACGGTATCCAAAGAGTCAGCGCCCAGGTCGTCGACGAAGGAGGCAGCGTTCTTAACGTCTTCCTCTTTAACACCCAGTTGTTCGATGATGATTTTCTTTACGCGTTCTTCGATGTTGCTCATGACCTGAATTTTCCTTTAAAAATACGCTATTTGCGTCTGGTTGGGGTAGTTTATTCAATTGACGTGAGTTTGCAAGTAGCTTGCCGCTGGTCAAACCACGAAATGTGCCAAACTTCGGCGTACTATCGCAAATTTGAACAGATCTCACGACAAATTGATTACACCATGTACATCCCGCCATTAACATGCAGGGTTTCGCCGGTGATATAGGCTGCTTCATCAGAAGCCAAGAATACCACAGCTGCGGCAATTTCTTTTGGATCACCCAAACGGGCGGCAGGCACCTGACTCATGATGCCGGCACGTTGATCGTCATTCAGGGCACGGGTCATGTCGGTTTCGATGAAACCGGGTGCAACCGCGTTCACTGTGATACCACGGGATGCCACTTCCCGCGCCAACGATTTGGTAAAACCAACCAGACCGGCCTTGGCGGCAGCATAGTTGACCTGACCGGCATTGCCCATGGTTCCCACCACGGAGCCAATGCTGATGATGCGACCGTGACGTTTCTTCATCATGGCACGCAACACCGGTTTGCTCAGACGGTAAAGCGAGGTCAGATTGGTATCGATGATCTCGTTCCACTCGTCATCTTTCATCCGCATCAACAGGTTGTCACGGGTGATCCCCGCGTTGTTGATCAGGATGTCGATGTCGCCAAAGCGCGCCTTGATGGCGGCGAAGACGGCTTCGATGGATTCCTGGCTGGTCACGTTCAGTGCCATGCCGCAGCCATTGTCACCCAAATAGGCGCTGATCGCCTCGGCACCGCTCTCGCTGGTCGCCGTACCGACCACTTTCGCGCCACGGGCCACGAATGTTTCGGCAATCGCACGGCCGATGCCACGACTGGCACCGGTCACCAACACAACCTTATCGGTAAAGCTCATCACTTGCTCCTGTTTACTTGATCTGGGCCAGCGCCTGCTCGAAAGAGGCGGCATCGTTGGCGTGAATACCTTCCACGCGCTTGTCGATGCGCTTGGCGAGCCCGGTCAACACTTTGCCCGGTCCCATCTCGATCTCGAGGGTAACCCCCTCGTTGGCCATCCGCTCGACAGTCTCGGTCCAACGAACCGGGCTGAACAGCTGACGTACCAGCGCTTGCTTGATGGCGGCCGGATCCTGTTCACAGGATACGTCGACATTATTGATGACAGCGATGGTTGGAACCTTGATCTCGATCCCGTCCAGCGCAGCTGCCAGTTTTTCTGCGGCAGGTTTCATCAGCGCGCAGTGAGACGGCACGGAGACCGGCAGCGGCAGCGCACGCTTGGCGCCCGACTCTTTCATCAGCACGTTGGCGCGCTCAACGGCCTCTTTGTGACCGGCGATAACCACCTGGCCCGGGGAGTTGAAGTTGACCGGAGAGACCACCTGCCCTTGTGCCGCTTTTTCGCAGTTGGCGGCGATGGATTCGTTATCCAGACCGATGATGGCCGCCATGGCGCCGGTGCCTTCCGGTACCGCTTCCTGCATGGCCAGACCACGCAGCTCGACCAGTTTGACCGCATCGGCAAAATCGAGTGCGCCGCTGCAAACCAGCGCGGAGTACTCACCCAGGCTGTGACCCGCCATCATGGCAGGCGTTGCCCCACCCTGCTGTTGCCACAGGCGCCACAGGGCGACAGAGGCTGTCAGCAGCGCAGGCTGAGTGCGCCAGGTTTTGTTCAGATCTTCAACCGGACCATCCATCACCAGGGCAAACAGGTCATAACCCAGCACCTGGCTCGCCTCGGCGAAGGTCTCCTTGATCACGGCATGTTGTTCGGCCAGCTCGGCCAGCATGCCTACGGACTGGGAACCTTGTCCCGGGAAGGCAATGGCAAATTGGGTCATCATTGATTCCTTTTAGATAAGACAAAAATGAAATCGGTGACGGGATGATGGAGACACCATCCCGCCGAAGATCAGAGGCGAACCAGCGCAGAGCCCCAGGCGAAACCGCCACCAAAGGCTTCCAGCAGTACCAGCTGACCCGGTTTGATCCGGCCATCCCGCACCCCTTCATCGAAGGCGACAGGGACGGACGCAGCAGAAGTGTTGCCGTGCTTGTCGAGGGTCAGCACCACTTTATCGAGGCTCATACCCAACTTCTTGGCTGTGGCGCTGATGATGCGGAAGTTGGCCTGATGCGGCACCAGCCAGTCCAGCTCGCTCGGCTCGATGCCTGCAGCAGCCAGGGTTTCGGTTACGATCTCGCTCAGACGGGTGACCGCGACTTTGAAGACATCGTTGCCCTTCATATACATGTAGGCTTCGAGCTCGGCACCCGGCATGCCACGACGGGGATGAGGCAGCTTGAGCAGATCGCCATAACGGCCATCGGCATGGAGATGAGTAGAGAGGATGCCCGGCGTCTCGCTGGCGCCGACAATCACAGCCCCTGCCCCATCACCAAACAGGATGATGGTGCCGCGATCTTGCGGATCGCACATGCGGGAGAGCACATCGGCCCCGACGACCAGCACATGGCGGGCAGCGCCGGATTTGACGAACTGATCGGCAATGGAGAGTGCGTAGGTGAAACCTGCGCAGGCTGCAGCCACGTCAAAGGCAGGAATGCCCGGTACGCCGAGCAGCCCCTGCAGCTCGCAGGCGGCAGCCGGGAAGGCATTTTCGGCACTGGTGGTGGCCAGCACTATCATATCGAGATCGGCAGCGGTCAGACCGGCTGCATCCAGGGCGCGCAGGGCGGCCTGGTAAGAGAGGGTGGCAACGGTCTCGTCAGCACCGGCAATACGGCGCTCACGGATACCGGTGCGTTCCACGATCCACTCATCACTGGTCTCAACCATCTGCTCAAGATCGGCGTTGGTACGCACTGAACTCGGCAGGTAGCTGCCAGTACCCAGAATTTTGCTATGCATAGAGTTCTTATAGATCCCTGTCAGAGAAGACAGCTTCAAGGCGATCTGCTATTTGCAGTGGAAGTTGATGTTTGGCCTCTTGTGCGGCCAGCAGGATCGCATTACACAGGGCGCGCCGTTCGGCCCGCCCATGACTTTTTACCACAATGCCGCGCAATCCTAACAGACTTGCCCCGTTATACTGGTCGGGGTTCAGGTAAGAAAAACGCCGTTTGAACATAAATCCGGCGATCCGGCCAAGAAAAGTGCGTTTCTTGCGGGGATATCCGGCCAGCTGGGCCATCATCCGCACCACCCCTTCTGCCGTCTTGAGGGCGACATTGCCGACAAAACCGTCGCAGACAATCACATCGCTGTCGCCGCTGAAGATGCGATCCCCTTCGACAAACCCGACATAATTGAGCGCGTGGCACTGACGCAACAATTCGGCGCTGTGGCGCACCAAGTCGTTGCCCTTGATCTCCTCCTCGCCGATGTTGAGCAAGGCAACACGGGGTGATGCAATGCCTTCGACCTTTTCGGCCACGACGGAGCCCATCACCGCAAATTGCAGCAAGGTATCGGCATCGCAACTGACGTTGGCGCCTAGATCCAGCATCACGGTGCGTTTGCCACTCAATGTCGGCAACGCTTTGATAAGGGCGGGTCTGTCTACCCCTGGCAAGGATTTGAGCACGCACTTGGCCATCGCCATCAACGCCCCCGTATTGCCGGCACTGACGCAGGCATCGGCCTCACCGGCTTTCACCAGATTGAGTACCACCCGCATGGAGGAGTCTTTCAGAGTACGCAGCGCCACGATCGGTTTATCGCCCATGCCAACCACTTGGGATGCATGTACGAAACGGACTCGGGGATGATTCAGCAAGCCATGTCGCTGCAGCAGAGAGAAGGTCTGATGTTGGTCGCCGACCAGGATCAGTTTTAGCTGGGGTAAAAGAGACAGTGCCTGCACGGCGGCAGGCACTGTTTCCGAGGGGCCAATATCTCCCCCCATGATGTCTAGCGCGACAGTTTGCGTAGACAAAGGCAATCCTTAAGCGATTACCTTTTTACCGCGGTAGAAACCATCGGCAGTCACGTGGTGACGACGATGAATTTCGCCACTGGTCTGATCAACAGTCAGGGCAGCGGTGGTCAGCGCATCGTGGGAACGACGCATGCCACGCTTGGCACGGGTTTTACGGTTCTGTTGTACGGCCATTGTAGGCTAACTCCTAAATTCACTTACGTTTAAGCTCTTCAAGAACTGCAAAGGGATTCGGCCGCTCATCAGCAGGTTCGATTTCACCCCAGGTCATCTCCATGTTTCCTCTCGGGCATGCATCCAGAGAATGCATTGCGACTTGAGGCAACGAGAGGATGAGTTCATCCTCCAGGATTTGATGAAGATCTATCTCGCCGTTTTCGTCCAACTCAATGGGCTCATAAGCTTCCGGCAGTTCTTCCTCGTTTGTTCTTTCGAACAGCGGAGTGTAGATAAATTCAGCTTCACAGAGGTGTTCGAATGTTTCTCCGCAACGTTGGCAAACCAGGTCAACCTTGGCATGGGCAGTGCCTTTCATAACGGTCAACTTCTGGACATCTTTGCCAAAGTGCAGTGATACATCGATATCACTCTGCAAGCCAGCGGTTGATTCCTCCAGCCTGGGCATCTGCGACTTTTCCACTATCCCGATGTAATCGAGCAGTTTCAAGGCACTACGGACTGGATCAACCTTAACGGGCAACTTCACCTTTTGCATAGGGCGCGAATAATATAGGTCCAACAACTGATAGTCAAAGGAAAAAGTCCTTACCGCCGATGATTTTAACGTCACAAGTCCCTAGAATGCCGGTACTCGCTTTCATCGGTAACTCGATTATGCCACAGAATCTGATCCTCGCCTCAACTTCTCGCTATCGCAAAGCCCTGCTGGAGAAGCTCGGACTCCCCTTTGAATGTGCCGCCCCCGATGTGGATGAGCAACCACTGGCTGGCGAATCCGCCGAGGCGCTGGTGGCCAGACTGGCTCGTGCCAAGGCTGATGCCATCGCCGGGCAACGTGATCACGGCTTGATCATCGGCTCTGATCAGGTGTGTGTCTGCAATGGTCACATCCTCGGCAAACCGGGCACCATCGACAATGCCATCGCCCAGCTGATGGTGGCTCAAGGTCGCAGCGTCACCTTCTATACCGGCCTGTGCGTGGTAAATGCCGCAACCGGTGAGGCTCATCAACTGGTGGAACCTTTCACCGTCCATTTTCGCAACCTCGATGAAGCCGCCATTCGCCGCTATGTAGAGGCTGAATTGCCCCTAGATTGTGCAGGCAGCTTCAAATGTGAAGGGATGGGGATCGTGCTGTTCAAGGGTCTGGAGGGGCGCGATCCTAACGCCTTGATCGGTCTGCCGCTGATCGGCCTGATCGAACTGCTGGAGCGCCACTGTATTGCCCTGCCCTGATCGCGGACGAATAGATAAGCTAGATCGAACATATAAAAAGCCCGGTCAATACACCGGGCTTCTGTTATCAATCAGATCGATGTCTCTTAAAGAGAGGCGTCTATAACAGCCCGCGAAGAGCCGCCATGGAATCCACCACCGCCACAGGCCCGTGACGACTGAGGGCATCCCGACTATCTACACCCCAAGTAACGCCGATGCGCGGCATGGCAATTGCCTCGGCCATCGCCATATCGTGAACAGAGTCGCCGATCATGACGGCCTGACGGGGTGAAAGCTCCAACTCGTCCAGGATCTGCTCAAGCATCATCGGATCAGGCTTGGAGCGGGCCTCATCGGCCCCTCGGCTAGCCACAAACAACGGGCGTAGCCCGGTTTCATCCAATACCCGATCCAGCCCACGGCGCGATTTCCCGGTAGCGACAGCCAGTTGCAGTCCGCGTGACTGCCAGTCATGTAGCAACTCCCCTGCCCCGGCAAACAGCGGGCTGGGGGTCGCGTCGTGCAGATAGTGATGACGATAGCGATCGATGAGCGCGGCAATCTTGCGCTCCTCAATAGCGCTACCATTGTCGCTACGTAAAAGGAAAAGGCGGGGCATGGCGACATCGAGGCTCAATCCGATGATCTGCCGGATCTGGGCTGGTGAAGGTACCGCCAGCTCACAATCTCTGGCAGCCCCCTGCACACAGGCAACAATCCGGCCCACCGAATCCATCAGGGTACCGTCCCAATCGAAAATGGCGAGCCGGATATCTTGCATCAGCGTGGCAAGCCGTTGAGGAAGTTGTCGAGCTCAGGTGCGAGCGGCGCTTCTACCTGCATTTCGCGACCATCGGCCGGATGGGTGAAGCTGAGCTTCCAGGCATGCAAAAAGAGCCGTTTCAGACCTTGGCTGCGCATTTTCTCGTCAAACGCCGCTTCACCGTACTTATCGTCACAGGCGATCGGGTGACCGGCATGCAGGGTGTGCACGCGGATCTGGTGGGTACGACCAGTAATGGGGCTGCACTCGACCAGAGTCGCTTCGGCAAATTGACGCACGATGCGGAACCGGGTTTCGGAGGGCTTGCCATCGGCACTGACCCGCACTACCCGTTCACCGGATTGCAGGTCGTTTTTGCGCAGCGGCGCATTAACCACCTTGACGTGAACCTGCCATTTGCCGCGCACCAGCGCCAGATACTGTTTGCGCATCGTTTTGACCCGCAACTGTTCATGCAGGCTGCGCAGGGCGCTGCGTTTTTTGGCAACCAGCAATACACCAGAGGTGTCGCGATCCAGTCGATGAACCAATTCGAGGAAACGGGCTTCCGGCCGCAGGGCTCGCAGCCCTTCAATCACGCCAAAGCTCAGGCCGCTGCCACCGTGTACTGCCATGCCGGAGGGCTTGTTCAGCACGATCATGGCATCGTCTTCGAACAAGATCTGGCTCTCCAAACGCTGGATAACCCCGAGGTTTGCCGAAGGCAGCTCATTCTTCTCGGCAACGCGCACGGGGGGCACCCGCACCTCGTCACCTGCGCAGAGTTTGTACTCCGGTTTGATGCGCTTTTTATTTACTCGCACTTCGCCTTTACGAAGGATGCGATAGATCAGGCTCTTGGGGACGCCCTTTAGCTGAGTCTTGAGAAAATTGTCGATGCGCTGCCCGTCATGCTCAGCTTCGATGGTGAGCAGCTGCACTTGTTGTTGTATCTGTGTCATGGCGCGGATTTTAACACTGCCTGCGCCCCTTGGCTGCATGGTTTGTTGAAAAATGGCGCCTTGCTATAAAAGAGGTTTAAATGGGATAATAAACAAGGTTTTGTCATTGTGTTCAAGCCTTGTACTAAGTGGCCAAAAAGTATGCCACCCAATCCCGAAACACCGTGTATACAAGAACATGACGGTTCCCGGGTGCGAGGTACAACGCATGGAGAACACAAACATCACCGTTTATTTGTCTCCATTTCGGCATCCTTATTCATTCCTTCTCGAGAAGTGATGACCAGAACGCCCTTAGTTTGCGCCTCATGCATACCCCAACCGGGAGGTTGCCCCAGTATGCTGAAGACCCGAGGCCGGCGCTGGCAGGACCCAGATGGAGGAAATCAAAATGACACAATAATGAGAACTCAATGAAAAGAATGCTTATCAACGCAACTCAAGAAGAGGAGTTGCGCGTAGCGCTGGTTGACGGACAACAGCTCTACGATTTGGATATTGAAAGTCCGGGACACGAGCAGAAGAAAGCGAACATTTACAAGGGTAAGATCACCCGCGTGGAACCCAGCCTTGAAGCTGCTTTTGTCGACTACGGCGCCGAGCGCCACGGTTTCCTGCCGTTGAAGGAGATCGCCCGCAATTACTTCCCCTCCGGTTACTCCTATCAGGGTCGTCCCAACATCAAAGAAGTGGTCCGCGAAGGTCAGGAAGTTATCGTCCAGATCGACAAGGAAGAGCGTGGCACCAAGGGTGCAGCCCTCACCACCTTTATCAGCCTGGCAGGTAGCTACCTGGTACTGATGCCCAACAACCCCCGTGCCGGTGGTATCTCCCGCCGTATCGAGGGTGATGAGCGGACTGAACTGAAAGAAGCCCTGAGCGGATTGACCGTGCCGGAAGGCATGGGCCTGATCGTACGTACCGCCGGTGTGGGCAAGTCGCCAGAAGAGCTGGAGTGGGACCTGAACGTTCTGCTCAACCACTGGGACTCCATCCACAAGGCCTCTCAGGAGCGCGCTGCGCCGGTGCTGATCCACCAGGAAAGCAACGTCATCGTGCGTGCCATCCGTGACTATCTGCGTCGCGATGTGGGCGAGATCCTGATCGACAATCCGGTGATTTTCGAACGCGCCAAGGCCCATATCGAGCTGGTACGTCCCGATTTTCTCAACCGTGTGAAGCTGTACAAGGGTGAAGTTGCCTTGTTCAACCACTTCCAGATTGAGAGCCAGATAGAATCTGCCTTCCAGCGTGAAGTGCGCCTCCCCTCCGGCGGCAGCATCGTTATCGATCCGACCGAAGCACTGACCTCCATCGATATCAACTCCTCCCGCGCCACCAAGGGCGGCGATATCGAAGAGACTGCGCTGCAAACCAACCTGGAAGCGGCCGACGAAATTGCCCGCCAATTGCGTCTGCGCGATCTGGGTGGCCTGATCGTAATCGACTTCATCGACATGACCCCGGTTCGCCATCAGCGCGAAGTGGAAAACCGTCTGCGTGAAGCGGTTCATCAGGATCGTGCCCGCATCCAGCTGGGCCGGATCTCCCGTTTCGGTCTACTGGAGATGTCTCGCCAGCGTCTGCGCCCTTCACTCAACGAGTCCAGCAGCCACATCTGCCCTCGTTGCCAGGGTCAAGGCGTGATCCGTGACAACGAATCCCTCGCCCTGTCCATCCTGCGTCTCATCGAAGAAGAGGCCATGAAGGACAACACCGAGCAGGTTCACGGCCAGGTGCCGGTGGATGTGGCCGCCTATCTGCTTAACGAGAAGCGTGCTGCCATCGCCAGTCTGGAACAGCGCAATGATGTGCGTGTTTACATCATTCCGAACCAGCATCTGGAAACCCCGCACTACGAAGTAACTCGTATTCGTCAGAACGAGATCCCGGAAGCGGCCAGCTACGAGCTGAAAACCGAGATTGCCAAGCCGGTCTACCAACCGAAGCAAGCTCAGGTGATCGAGCGTGAGCAACCGCTGCTGCAAGGCTTTGCCCAACCGGCACAACCGGCCCCTGTTGCACCGCAACAGCCGGCGGCTCCCGTTGCTGCGGCCCCTGCCGAAGCCGGCTTCTTCAGCAAGCTGATCAAAGGCATTACCGGCCTGTTCAGCAGCGATGCTGCCCCTGCCGACGTGAAAGCGCCCGCCGAGAAACCTGCTGCTCGTGAAGCACGCAAGGATGAAGGTCAACGTCACCAGCGCGAAGAAGGCCGTGGCCGTGGTCAGCGTCCTCGTCGTGATGACAATCGTGGCAACCGCAACAATGCGGAAGCTGGCGAGAAGCGTGAAAGTGGCAACCGCGAAGCTGGTGAAAACCGCAATCGCCGTCCACGTAAAGAGCGCGAGCCTCGTCAGGAGCGTGAAGCTCGTGGTGAAGTGCGCAGCGAACAGCGCATGGAACGTGAACCCCGTCAGGAGCGCGAACCTCGCGAGCCGCGCCAGGAACGTGCGCCACGTCCAGCCCGTGAACCTCGTGCTCCCCGTGAGCCGCGCGCCGAAGTCGTTGTTGACGCGGTAGACGCCGTTGATGCAGCTGCCGCCCAGCCACGTCAGGAGAAAGAGCAGAAAGTGGCCGAGCGCCGCGAACGTCGCCAACTGCGCAAGCAGATCCGCGTCGATGTCGCCGCTGCTGACACCCCTGCCCTGCCGGTTGACGAAGTACCCGCGCAAGCTGAAGTGATCGATGCTAGCGTGGGTAACGAGCAGGAAGAGCAGAGTGAAGGCCAGCGCCGTTCACGCCGTACTCCGCGCAGCCAACGCATCGAAGGCCAACGTCGCAAGCGTATTAATGAAGAAGCACGTAGCCAGCGTGATGAAGAGCAACAAGCCGAGCCTACTCTGACTACCGCCGCCCAGGCCGATATCGCCAAAGCGCAGGTTGAAGAGCCGGTAGTGCCTGTTGTCACCATCCCGAGCGCTGAAGCCGTAGCAGCTGCCCTGCAAGCCTCTGCGGCACTGACCGAGCATGTGGTTGTCGAAGCCGTTGCTGAAGAAGCTGCCGAGCAGGCTGCTGCCCAGGTTGAAGCAACTCAAACCGATGTGACCGCTAGCCCGGTTGTTGCAGCTGTCGCAGAAGTCGTGGTTGCAGCAGAGCCGGAAGTTGCCGTTGTCACCGCTACCGCTGTAGACGAGACTGCCGCTACCGTGGTTGAAACCGCTCCGGTTGTTGAAGAAGCCCCTGCTGTCAGCCCCTCTGTCGTAGAAGCTGTACCGGCTGCAGTCGAAATGCCAGTTGCGGTTGTCGAAGCCCCGGCTTCTGTCGCTGCCGTTGCGGTGGAAGAGACTCCGGTCGTGACCAAACAGGTAGCTCACGGTGCTGGCCTGCTGGCTCGTGCCCGCAAAGCATCCGCCCCAATGGCAACCCCTGCCGAAGCCCCTGCCCTTCCTGCTCGTGAGCCGGTTAACTACCCGCCGCTGGTACGCAACGAAGTGAGCACATCAGGTCGTCATGGTGGCAGCACTGCCGCCGTCAACGTGGCCACCTGCCCGGCCGGTCGCCCCTAAGCAACCCGGGTTGACCCCCTAAACAAAAGCCACACCAACCGGTGTGGCTTTTTTATTTCTCTTTTCCCCTGTGCACCCACAGACACATTAATTGCTCTGCAAAGCCGCTTTGTCTGTTATCTCTCTATCATTGAGCACTGCGTTAACTCATGTTTACTTTTTCACGTAATAGAGAAAGCCAGTTTTTCAGCGCCTATGTTCAGCATGAGGCCAACTTATTTTGTCTGTTTAAAATCTAGTTTGTTGGCATACAAAAGGTTGTATAGATGACGGTCTGCAATGGGCTGGTGTGGGGTTCAAGATTCATTTGATATGGAACCCTCTGGTTCAATGCATACTTGCCAACCAGGGCATTCGGTTGTACCGAAACCTGAATCCTCCTTTCGCAGAAATGGGGAGGTTCGACATAAAGCAAACCTGCCTCAGGTCTTGTTCAACTGATGATCAACTCAGGTTGCATCTACACAGATGTACATATAGGCAACTGTCGTTGGTATAGATTTGCTTCCCGAAAGCTCGCCAGTTTCCCCCTATCCTAGCGGCAGCACAATTTATACACGGGATATTGGTTAGGGCCCTTCCCCACACAATTAAGTGTTGAAACTGAGCCTGACGCTGGCGCTGATAAGCGAGACTTCAGTAACCGCTGCTCAACGATTCTGTTTAAAAGGGCATATAAAAACGCCGCCCGGCTTTGCAACCGGGCGGCATTGAACTGCTTGCTTTGAAAGTGGAATGACTATCAGGCTGTTGCCAGCTTGGCCTGCTCTTCGCCGCGTTTGAGCATGGCGTAGGAGACACCGGTCAGCAGCGAGCCTGCGGCAATGGCAACGATATACATCATGACGTTGCTGATGGCGTGCGGGATGAACAGCACGAACAGACCGCCGTGGGGTGCCATCAGCTCACAGCCGAACAGCATGGAGAGCGCACCGGTCAGGGCGCCGCCAACCATGCAGGCCGGGATAACGCGCATCGGATCCTTGGCGGCAAACGGAATGGCCCCCTCGGAGATAAAGCACAGGCCCAGCACGAAGGAGGCTTTGCCCGCTTCCTGCTCCGCCTTGATGAACTTGGTGCGGGCCAGGAAGGTGGCGATCCCCATCCCCAGTGCCGGCACCATACCGGCGGCCATCACCGCAGCCATGGGGGCATAGGTTTTGGAGGCCAGCAGGCCGACACCGAAGGCGTAAGCAGCTTTGTTGACCGGACCGCCCATGTCGAAGCACATCATGGCACCGATGATGACACCCAGCAGCACGGCGTTGGCAGAGCCCATATTGTTGAGGAACTCGGTCATGGCATTCATGATGCCGGCCACTGGCCCACCCACTACGTAGATCATCACCAGACCGGTAAAGAGGCTGGCCACCAACGGAATGATCAGGATGGGTTTGAGCGCTTCCAGAGTGGTCGGTAGGCGCACCTTGTCGCTCAGGTATTTGGCGCTGTAACCGGCCAGGAAACCGGCCACGATACCGCCGAGGAAACCGGCGCCCAGCGAGCTTGCCAGCATACCGCCGATCATGCCGGGAGCGAGACCCGGGCGGTCAGCGATGGAGTAGGCAATGTAACCGGCCAGCACCGGGATCATCAGGGCAAAGGCGGAGCCACCACCGATCTTCATCAGAGCGGCGGCCAGAGTGCCTTCCACCTTGAACGCTTCGATACCGAACACAAACGAGAGCGCGATGATAAGGCCGCCCGCCACCACCATGGGCAGCATGAAGGAGACGCCGGTTAACAGGTGCTTGTAGGGGCCGGCTTTTTCCTCTTTCTTGGGCTGGCTGGCACCGCTGTGGCGATAGAGTGTCGCCTCGATCCACGCCTTGTCGAGCTCGGCACGGGTTTTCTTCAGCGCAGCGCCGGTGCTGGTGCGATAGACCGGCTTACCGTCAAAACGCGCCATGTCCACTTCGATATCGGTGGCGAGGAACACCAGATCGGCAGCGGCAATCTCCTCGGCGGTCAGGGCATTCTGGGCACCGACCGAGCCTTGGGTTTCGACACGGAACTGATAACCCAGCTGTTTGGCCATGGTCTCCAGCGCTTCTGCCGACATAAAGGTGTGGGCCACACCGGTCGGACAGGCGGTCACCGCCACAATGCGCTTGCCAGCGGCGGCCGGTTTGGCGGCAGCATTGGCAACGGCGGAGGCGGCTTGATGACGATAAACACTGGCGCCGCTGGCGGCGGCCTCCAGCAAGGCGGCGGGATCCTGCAAGGCGAGATCCATGCTGCCCTGATAGACTCGCTTGCCATCATAGGCGGCGAGATCCACCGGGGCGCTGGCGACAACCAGCACCAGATCGGCGGCGGCAATCTGCTCCTTGCTCGGTACTTGGCGGGGCTGCACGCTGGAGCCGACGTCGAGGGTGAGTTCCCAGCCAGCCAGTTTGGCCTGCTGTTCTATCCGTTTTGTAGCGAGAAAGCTGGTGGCAATGCCCGCCGGGCAAGCCGTAACCAAGATTGCTTTCATTGGGCATCTCCTGAGTTTTCCATTGAGGGGGTATTGCACTGAACCGGTGCCAGCACATCCAGACGCTCTACGCGCACCTGTTCAAGTAAAGGGTTGAGCACATTGATATCGTCAAAGCCGACCGCCACCTGACTGACCGCCAGTGCCGAGACGGCGGTGGCCAGCCGCAGGGTCTGCTCCGGCGCCCAGCCAAGGCTCAGACCATGGGCGAGACCTGCCACCAGAGAATCGCCAGCACCAACCGTGCTGACCACCTGCATCCGCGGCGGAATGGCTTGCCAAACGGCATCTGGGGCAAACCAGATGAGGCCATCGGCGCCGTTGGAGATCACCACGTTGGGGATCCCGCTCGCCTGCAGCGCGCGGGCACACTCGGCCTGCTCGCTCAGGGTCTTGATGGGGCGACCAGCCCATTGGCTCAGCTCCTCCAGATTGGGTTTGACCAGGGTCGGCGCCGCCTTGATCCCTTCGCTTAACGCCGCACCGCTGCAATCGAAGATCACCTGCTTGCCCTTGGCCTTGAGCAGGCGGATCAGATGGGCGCAGTAATCGGGGGCCACCCCTTTGGGCAGGCTGCCCGCCAGCACGAACCACTCGGCGTGAGGTGCCAATTTGTCGATGGCCTGCTCCAGCGCGCACACTTCCCCTTGCTGGATGGTGAGCCCCGGCAAGTTGAGATCGGTGACCTGACCGGACTGCTCGGAAATCTTGACGTTGATGCGGGTGCTGCCCGCGACACGGACAAAGTGATCATCCAGCGCACGCTCTGCAAACAGGGAGACAAAGCTCTGCTCATTGTCTGCGCCCAGCCAGCCGGTGACGCCCACCTCGCGGCCCAAGTCCTTGAGCACCATGGCGACGTTGATCCCCTTGCCTGCGGCACGCAGGTTGGCCTCGCTCACCAGATTGACCTCACCGAGGCTCATCGCCTCGAGGCGAGTAGTGAGATCAAGGGCCGGATTGAGGGTGATGGTAACAATCTTCATTAATGCGCCCCCTCGCCGAGACCAGCGGCGATGGCCTCACCGATCCCCTTGAGAGCCGCTTCGGCATCAGCCCCTTCGGCGCGAAACGCCAGACGGTGCCCGCATTTGACCCCAAGACCGATCACTTTCATCAGGCTCTTGGCGGAAACCGCTTCGCCGCTGCCATCCAGATTGGCCACCCGGATGTCGGATTCAAACTCTTTGGCCACCTTGACCAGCATGGCGCCGGGACGAGCGTGCAAGCCGTGGGGATTGATGATGGTGAAGGTTTCGGAAAGACCGCTCGCGGGGCCTGCTTGCAGCATGGCCAGTCCCTCGCCGCCCGCCAGCGTCGCCAGCTGACCAGCAGCCGCCAGTTTGGCCAGATTCTCCAGCTGCGGCAGATGGCCGCTATCTGCGGCGCACAGCAGTAGCATGGCGCTGACCGGCAGCGCCCCTGCGCGAAGTTCGCTGCTGGGCGTTGCCAACACCCAGCCAGTCTGGGCCGCTTGCGCCCGGGCCAGCCAGATGCCCTCGCCCAGATAGGCGGGATCGCTTGCCAGCTGCGCGCTCACCATGGCGGCATCGCCCCAGCCCGCCGATTTGGCGCGGGCGGCTGCTCCCAGCAGCAGTTGATCGCGATCATCGGCCGGGAAGTCAGCCAGGGTCAGGTATTGCACCTCTTTGGCGGCAGTGGCGCCAGTCAGGATGTTGATGATGGTGTCGGCATCGGTGGCCTCTTTGAGCTGAGCTGCCGCCTGCTCGTCACCCAGCACATGGGTGAGCTGGCGCAAAATGCCCAGATGCTCGTCGGACTTGGCGGCGATGCCGATGGCGACATAGGCGATCTGCCCCTCATCCCACTCGATACCATTGGGGAACTGGGCCACCATGACGCCTGTGCTCTTCACCAGATGACGGGTATCGGTGGTGCCGTGGGGAATGGCGATGCCACTGCCAAGATAGGTGGCATGCTGCGCTTCACGGGCCAGCATCCCATCCACATAGCCCGCTTCCACCAGACCGGCTTCGGTCAGTTTGCCTGCCAGCAGGGCAATGGCGTCCGACTTGGTCGCCACCGACTGCCCCAGCAAGATCTGCTCTCGCGCCAACTTCAACATAGAGACTCTCCATCAGGTTCCGGCCACGCCGGTACGTCACAATTGAACATTCGGATAACTCGCCAGCTGACAATAGACCTGAACACGGTTCACTGTGATCGGGGCCTGATTTTCAGGCCACTGGGTCTCTTCGTTGCTGACAGGCTGAATCGTTTCACTTACACTCAGACTGAATCGTTTCAGCGAATTGATCAAGTACCCACAAAGAGTGCTTTTCAATGATATGATCCCGCGCACACTTTTCGGTGCCCTCACCCGGCAGTGACCGTGGGCCTTGCAACTCAAACAGAGCCAATACGATGAAACTGGATGAAATCGCCGCCCTCGCCGGTGTCTCGCGCACCACGGCAAGCTATGTGATCAATGGCAAGGCCGACCAATACCGCATCAGTCAGGCCACCCGCGACAAGGTGATGGCCGTTGTCACCGCCCATAACTATCAGCCGGACAGCCGCGCCGCCTCCCTGCGTGGCGGCCAGACCAAGACCCTCGGCTTTATCCTGCCCGACCTTGAGAACGCCAGTTACGCCAAGCTGGCCAAGCGGCTGGAGCAGGGAGCGCGGGCGCAGGGCTATCAGCTGCTCATCGTCTGCTCTGAAGATGAACCCGCTACCGAAAAAGAGCTGGCCCAGATGCTGGTGAGCCGCCATGTGGATGCCCTGCTGGTGGCCAGCTGCCTGCCGCCGGACGACCCCTTCTACGGTAAATTGCAGGCGCAAGGCAGCCAGATCCTCGCCATCGACCGGGCGATGGCCGCCGACAAGTTCGTCACCGTCGCCAGCGAAAACGAGAAAGCGAGCTTTGATCTCACCAGCTCCCTGCTTACCCCGACCTTGCGCCATATCGCCTTGATCACCGCGCTGCCAGCACTCACGATCAGTAAGGAGCGAAAAGCCGGTTTCGAGCAGGCGGTCGCCAGTCATAGCGGGGCTCGCCACCTGTGTGAGGGGGATCACTTCTCCCGTCTTGAGGGGTATCGCCTGATCAAGGATCTGCACCAGCAGCTGGGCCAGTTGCCCGAAGCGCTGATCACCACCTCCTATATCCTGATGGAGGGGGTACTCGACTACCTTTTGGAGCAAGAAATCGACATGAGCCAGCTCGCCATGGCCACCTTCGGCGACGATCGTCTGCTCGACTTTCTCCCCTTTGGCATCAACTCTCTGCCCCAGCAGCACGATGCGCTGGCGAGCCAGGCGCTGGAGCTGGCGCTCAAGGCGGTGAACGGCGAATACCAGAGCGGGCTGCACTATGTGAGCCGCACCCTCAAGCGCCGCCGCTAACCTGCTCGAACCAGACCCGATTTGCTATCAATGGGTGGGTAAAGAAAGTAGATGACAATAAGGCTGCCAGGATTGGCAGCCTTATTGTTTTTCCCCACAACCCTACCGCGCTCTGCTTTCTGCTTTCTGCTTTCTGCTTTCTGCTTTCTGCTTTCTCTACAGGTTTGACCGACTAAGCAACCGGCCGCCACACCCCTGTTGTCCCTCAACGCCACGCCAGCGTTCATACAACGCCCTCCCCGCTCCCCTATCTGCGCTGCTGCCACTTGCTGACCTGTATCAATGAGCCCCTGCCAGTCATTTTTTTCGGTGCTTTTTTCTGCAATTAGCTACCGCTGTCATCATTTATTTCCACTTGTTGCCACAAGCCAGCACAAGATCCGTATAAAAGGGGTTGTTTCCGCTATTTCGATCCGCTAACGTGGCAACCATCTTTTACAACTGACAGGTTTTAGGTACAGATGTTCCCGTTCCGATATTGCTAGCCTCCGGCCCTATCCCGGAGGCGCCTTCTGATAACGCCAATCGGCCCCCTCTTGTTGACGTCACTGCTGACATCGCCTGTTTGCACTGACACCGCTACGTTCGGATGGATAACATGAATACCAAAACCCTGGGTTGTACCCTGTTGATTGCCGGCACCACCATAGGTGCCGGCATGCTGGCCCTGCCGCTGGCCTCCTCCTCCCTCGGCGGCCCCGCCACCCTGATGTTGATGGTCGGCCTCTGGGCCCTGATGGCCTTCACCGCCATGCTGCAAGTAGAGGCAAGCCTCAACACCGGCAAGTGGTACCTGCACCAGCTGGCGGACCATCTGCTCGGCCCCTGGGGCAAGCGCATCGCCTCCTTCTGTATCCTGATGCTGTTCTACTCGCTGGCCTCCGCCTACATCAGCGGCGGTAGCAGCCTGCTGGCACAGGCGCTGGCCGATGCAGGCATGACCCTCAGCCAGGAGCAGGCCGCCTGGGCCTTTACCCTGCTGTTTGGCGGCATGGTCTGTGTCGGCACCCGATCGGTGGATTACCTCAACCGGCTGATGTTCACCGTCAAACTGGTGATCATGGTGGTGGTGCTGGCGTTGCTGCTGCCCCGCACCGAAGGGCAGCATCTGCTCTCGATGCCACTGGGTCAGGGCCTGTTGCTGGCGGGCCTGCCGGTCATCTTCACCTCGTTCGGCTTTCACGGCTCCATTCCGAGTGTGATGCTCTACCTCGGTGACTGCCCCAAGCAGTTGCGCCGGGTCTTTGTCTGGGGCTCAGCCCTGCCGCTGATCCTCTACGTGCTGTGGCAGGTAGCAATCCTCGGTCTGCTCGGCCAGCAAGCCCTGCTGCAAACCGGTGGTGCGTTGGACAGCCTGCTGGCCAACGTCGGCAAGCTGGTGAGCTGGCCTGCGTTTAATCAGGCGATGCACCTGTTTGCCGATCTGGCGCTCGCCACTTCCTTCCTCGGGGTAACGCTGGGGCTGTTCGACTTTATGGCCAAGGTGACCCGCCGCAAGGACAACTGGCAGGGCCGCACCCAGACTGGCCTCATCACCTTTGTGCCGCCATTGCTGTTTGCCCTCTACTTCCCGCAGGGCTTTATCATGGCGCTCGGCTACGCTGCCATTGCGCTGGCGATCCTCGCGGTACTGCTGCCGGTGGCGCTGGTATGGCAGAGCCGCAAGCAGGCACCTGCCCACCACTACCGCGCCCCAGGTGGCGTAGTGGCACTGGGTCTTGCCGCCGCCATGGGGGTGCTGATTGTCGGCGTCCAGATTAGCGTCAGCATGGGGCTGCTGCCAGCGCTGTAATCCCCGATACTGAATGCCCCAAATAGCAAAGCCCCGCCAATTAACTTGGCGGGGCTTTTTGTTGGAAAAGAAATCAAGTTGGATACAGGCATCCGCCATTAATTAAGAGAGCGCCCCTTACCAAACAAACACCCAAACCTTCAGCTATATACCGACCTTTTTACTACCCAACCCTGAATAATCAGTTCAAAAACCGTTCATGCCTCTTCGCTACACTGCCCGCTCGTTTATCGCTATCAGGAGTTAGAAAACAATGATGTTGCACCTCAAGAAGAGCACCCTTGCCCTCGTCCTGCTTGCCGCCAGCGGCGCACTCAGCGCCGCCGAAATCGCCAACAACAATATTACCGAGGCGGAGATCAAGGCCGCGCAGGATGGTTGGGGCGCGGCGCTCATCAAGATCAGCGATGACTATCGCGCCGGTGGGATTGAGCGCGCCAAGGCGACCGCCGAGTCGGTGCTCGACAGCGCTTATGGCTACCAGCAGGGGCCGGTGCTGTTCAAACCCACCCTTGCCGGTGGCGAGCAGACCTTTCGCACCAACCGCGAGGGGGCGCTGGCCTACTTTGTCGGCAACAACAGCGCCTATCCGGCCGATAGCGGCTTTGCCCTGAAAAACTGGCAGAGCTATCGCTATGACAATGCCGCCGTCTATATCAATGGCGACATGGCGCTGACCATGGGCAAGGTACATCTGGTGGATCGCGACAACAAGGAGACCACTGTCGACAAGACCTGGGGTTTCAAGAAGGGAGATGATGGCAAGGTGCGCATCGTGCTGCACCACTCCTCCCTCCCTTACGAGGGGTAATGGCGGGGCTCTGCCCACCATCAACACGGTCAAAAAACAGCCCTGCCACTTCGGCAGGGCTGTTTGTTTTGCGCCTGCGCTGGGCCGATGGCGAGTGAGTGAATGACAGTCGTGCTAAGGCAGTTTGCTGCTACCCTCAAGGCAAGCCATTGAGATGCCGAGCAATATCGCGTCTCTCAACTCCAGCCACTCGTTATCATCACACAAGGAGCCAGATACCATGACCATACTGCCTGTTTACGCGGCCCTGCTCGCGCTGCTTTTTGTGTTGCTGAGCATTCGTACTATTCGCACCCGCCATAGCCGCAAGGTGGCGCTGGGGCATGGGGATGATCCCGCCATGTTGCGCGCCATGCGGGTGCATGCCAACTTTGCCGAGTATGTCCCCCTCGCCCTGCTGCTGATCTATTTCGTCGAAACCGGCAGCCAGACCCCCTGGCTTATCCATCTGCTGGGGAGTGCCTTGCTGCTTGGTCGCCTCTGCCACGCCTTTGGCATGAGCCGCACGCCGGAGAACTTCCGTTATCGGGTGGCGGGAATGGGGCTGACCTTCACAGTGATCCTGGTGAGCGCTGCCCATATCCTGATCACGGCGCTGCTCCCCTGACCCGGCCGTCACGAATAGCTGGCGAAGCGGTCTGGCAGCCATCCCCATCGGCTATTCTTCACTGCACAGATAGTCGCAACAGTGCTGCTTAAACAAGCCCGATTCAGGAGTACGATATGAAGTGGATTGGCTGGTTACTGCTTGTCGGGCTGACTCCCGTTGCCCACGCAACCCCGCTCAAGCTGGCGGCAGCGGTCGAGCACACTGCGATATTGCGCCCTTTTATTCATGACTGGTTTGGCCGGGCCGGCATCGACTTTCAGTTGATCCCCTGCACCTATGCCCGCTGCGAAAAGTTGATTGAGGCAGACCATGCCGTCGATGGCGATATGGCCCGGATCAAGGGCTTTGATCAGACCTATCCCCACTTGCTGCAGATCGGTGCCCCCATCTCGGAGGCGGCGATTTATGGTCAGCCAAGGGATAACCCGACCTGGCCCCCTGCCAGGGGTACCGTGATTGGCTGCCTGCGTGGCATCCAGTGGTGCGAGCGCTTCCTCGGTAACTATCAGGTCATCTGGTTGAACGATGAGAAGCAGGGGCTTGCCCAACTGCATCGAGGCAAAGTGAACTGGCTCATCAAGATGCGCCCCGCCTCTCAACCTGCACTGGCATCCCCCTGGCAGAAGATCACCAAAGAGCAGGTCTTTCTCTACCTCGATAAAAAGCACCGGGCGGAAATTGCGGCCCTGCTCAAGGTACAGCTGGCGTTTATCAATAACGGCCGCTGGCTGGCGATGCAAAAGCAGTACCTCTCCGCCATCTAGCGTTGCTCTCGCTGCACCACACAGAGCCGATTGTATGGCTGAATGTCTAGTCCTGAAATAGGTTTACACATTTTCAACTAGCATTTCTCTACTCAGAACCCCCTATGTACCGCATCGGGGGTTCTGTATTTCAACG
>NZ_JBFOCU010000051.1:0-144275 GCF_040907945.1 Aeromonas sp. s11
ATGATTTAGATGGGTCGTTAGCTCAGTCGGTAGAGCAGTTGACTTTTAATCAATTGGTCGCTGGTTCGAATCCAGCACGACCCACCATCATTTCAAGAATCCCAGGTCGTTTAGCTCAGCTGGGAGAGCACCTCCCTTACAAGGAGGGGGTCACTGGTTCGATCCCAGTAACGACCACCAGTTTGTAGAAAAAATGATTTAGATGGGTCGTTAGCTCAGTCGGTAGAGCAGTTGACTTTTAATCAATTGGTCGCTGGTTCGAATCCAGCACGACCCACCATCATTTCAGAATCCCAGGTCGTTTAGCTCAGCTGGGAGAGCACCTCCCTTACAAGGAGGGGGTCACTGGTTCGATCCCAGTAACGACCACCATATTCGCAAGCGAGGCTGAGATATCAGCTGCGGTTGCAGAGAAAGTCCCCACTCAGATGGGGATTTTTTTTGCCCGCAATTCAGTACTCCAGCTTCTTCTGTTGCCGTTGTGGCGAGCCAAGCACCACTTCTTATAGTGCCACTCTGCCACTCCGATCCTTCTTCATCCTGCTCTTCCGAGATTGTTCGACGGCCACTGACTTCACTCCTGTCCATCGTGATGCTGCTTATATGAACGCCTGTTAAAGCAAACGCTAGCAATAAAAAGGGCAGGCCAAAGCCTGCCCGCAAAGATGCGTAAGGTGCTACATGATCCCGCGGATCAGGATCCCGCTGATCAGCAGCGGCGCCACCACGCGCCAGCACCAGAGCAGCGCCAGACGCAGGGCGGGTGACAGGCCTACAGGGAGAATGGCATCACCCAGGCGCCAGCCCAGCAGCAGGGTCAGTACCAGACCAAACAGCGGCATCATCAGGTTGGAGGTCAGATAGTCGAGCAACTCGAAGATGGTCTTGCCAAACAGGGTCAGATCACTCCAGGGGCCGAACGACAGGCTCACCGGAATGCCGGAGGCCATGATGAGCAGAGTCAGTACCCTGCAGGCGCCACGACGCGACCAACCCCACTCCTCGGTAGTGAAGCGCACCAGATGCTCCAGCATGGAGATGGAGGAGGAGAGAGCGGCGACCAGCAGCAACAGGAAGAAGATCACCCCCAGCCCCTGACCGAACGGCAGATGACTGAACACGGCAGGCATGGTCATAAAGGTGAGCCCTGGGCCCGCGGTGGGATCGATGCCGGTGGAGGCCAGCGCCGGGAAGATCATCAAGCCCGCCAGCACCGAGATAAGGCTTGCCAGTGTGACCACCCAGACCCCGGAGCGCAGCACCCCTTCGCTATTGGGCAGGTAGGCGCCATAGGTCGTGTGTACCCCGAGCCCGATGGAGAGGGAGAAGAAGGCCAGTCCCAGCGCGTCCAGCACGCTCTGGCCGGTCAGCATGGAGAAGTCCGGCAGCAGCAGCTGGCGTACACCCGCCATGGAGCCCGGCATGGAGAGGCCAACCCCCACCAGCAGCAGCATCATGATGAAGAGCGCGGGCATCATCCAGCGCAGTGCCCGCTCAACCCCTTTCTGAATACCCCCCTGCACGAACCACCAGGTCAGGCCTGCGAAAATCAGATGGGTCAGCACCGGCCACCAGGGGTTGCTGACATAGCCGTTGAACAGGGCGGTGAGGGCGCTCCCCTCGCTCAGGTTGAGCTTGCCAGCCATCGCCAGCGCGGCGTAACCCACGGTCCAGCCGCCCACCACGCTGTAGAAGCTGTAGATAAAGAAGCCGCAGGCGATCCCCATATACCCCATCCAGCGCCAGTTCGGCCCCACCAGTTTGCGAAAAGCGCCGAGCACCCCGCGCTGGCTATGGCTGCCGAGCAGGGTTTCGCCGACCTGTACCGTTACCCCCAGGGTGAAGCTGAACAACAGAAACACCAGCAGAAAAGCGCCACCGCCATTGGTGGCGGTCACATAGGGAAACTTCCAGATGGCACCAAGGCCAATCGCTGTGCCTGCTGCGGCCAGCACATGACCGAGACGGGAAGACCACTGAACCTGGCTCATACAACCTCCGGGTAACACGACATCGAAGCAATACTCCTGAGTAGCAATAAACGACAGACCATAAAAAAGGCCGCCTGAGGCGACCTTTGCAATGAACATTCAGAAAAACTGTGCGTGCAAGGTCACCTCTCTTGCGAGCTAAAAAATCGACCAAACAGCACGAGGATGGCAGACATGAGGTGGCAACCTGACTAATGAATGAGGAAACAGCCTAAACCATGGAAAGAATAATTGACACATAAAATCAAAATTTTTTATGTGTGCCGCTGTCACCACTCTGGCTATACGTACAACTCAGTGGGGGAAAACCTCGCCGAGCCGCATCTTTTCTACCTTGTGGCTATTTACTGGGCGATAATCGACGTAGCTTCTTCTGGAACTAGTGACCGCTACATGGCGCTGACGGGAACAACGATGAAACAGGATGTCGTATGAGATGGATGGTGCTGCCCTGGTTACTGATCAGCCTGAGTGTGTCGGCGCAGCCCGGATTAACCCTGCTGAGTCACGACTTACCCCCCTTTACCGAATACCGCGATGGCAAGCTCGACGGATTTGCCATTCGCCTGATCGATGAGGTGCAGGAGGAGCTTGGCACCCGTTATCCGGTGCGGATTTACCCGCTCAAGCGGGCGCTGGCGCTGGCACGGGTCGAGCCCGGTTATGGACTGTTCGTGGTACAGCGGCTCCCGGAGCGGGAGTCCCATTTCAAATGGGTTGGCCCGCTCTTTATCAATCGGGTCTTTATCTATCAGGCGCCGGATAGTCGCCATCCGCTGACCTCGCTGGCGCAGCTGCGAGATCTGCCCAGAGTGGGGGTCGTGCTGGGTAATGCCGATGATGTGCGGCTGACCCATGAGGGCTACACCAATCTGGTGCGCTACAAGACGGTCGGGGAGGCGATAGAGCGGCTGATGCTGGGCAAGATCGATGCCTTGCCGATGGCGGAGCTGGTGATGGAGGCCACCCTCGACAAGATGGGGTTATCCCGGCGCAGCATCGTCAGCAGTGGCGTACTGCTCCATCAGGCCGGTCTCTATATCGTCTTCTCCAAGGGAACGGATGATGCCGAGATCACCCGCTGGCAGCATGCCCTGGAGGCCGTCAGAGCCGCACAGGGGCGGGCCGATGAGCCCACCCGCGAAGAGTAACCGTCACACCAGACCGCGAATCAAGATCCCGCCGATCAGCAAGGGGGCAATCCAGCGCCAGCAGTTCATCAGCAAGTGATGCCAGTGGCTGGCAATCCCTTGCGGCAATGCCTTGCGTCCCAGCTTCCAGCCCAGCAGCAGCGTCAGCATCAGGCCGAACAGCGGCATCATCAGGTTGGAGGTGACAAAGTCCAGCAGTTCGAAAATGGTTTTGCCAAACAGGGTGGCGTGTTGCAGCGGGCCAAACGACAGGCTGACCGGAACACCGCTAACCATGACGAATCCAGTGATGGCGCTGCAGGCCGTGCGGCGTGACCAGCCCCAGGTCTCGCACAGGAAGCACTGCAAATGCTCCAGCAGGGAGATGGCCGAGGAGAGCGCCGCAAAGACCAGCAGGGCGAAGAAGATCACCTCAAGCACCTGACCGAAGGGCAGCAGCTGAAACACAGCCGGCATGGTCATAAAGGTGAGACCGGGGCCGGAGGCCGGGTCGATACCGGTCGAGGCCAGCACCGGGAAAATCATCAAGCCCGCCAGTACTGCCACCATACTGGCCAGCAGCACCACCCAGAGGCTGGAGCGACCAACCCCTTCGCTGGTCGGCAGATAGGCACCGTAGGTGGTGTGAATGCCCAGACCGATGGAGAGGGAGAAGAAGGCCAGCCCCATGGCATCGAGCACGCCGGACATCCCCAGCTTGCTGAAGTCGGGCATCAGGAAGTGACGTACTCCCGCCATCGCATTGGGTAGGGTGAGGCCAAAGGCGACCAGCATCAGGATCATCAGGAACAGGGCCGGCATCATCCAGCGCAACGTACGCTCCACCCCTTTCTGAATGCCCCCTTGCACCACCATCCAGGTGAGGGCGGCAAACAGCAGGTGAGTGAGGATTGGCCAGACGTCGCCGCTGACATAGTCATTGAAGTGGGCGGTGAGGGCCGCCGCATCGCCATGGTTGAGCTGGCCTGAGATGGCCATGCCGGTATAACCCAGGGTCCAGCCGCCCACCACGCTGTAGAAGCAGTAGATGAGCAGGGTAGAGATCACCCCCATTACCCCAACCCAGCGCCACTGTTTGCCGAGCAGATCGGAGAAGGCACCCACTACCCCGCGGCGACTCATGCTGCCGAGCAGGGTTTCCCCCATCAGTACCGCCACCCCCAGGGTGAAGCTGAACAGCAGAAAGACCAGCAGGAAGGCGCCGCCGCCGTTGACGGCGGTGACGTAGGGGAATTTCCAGATTGCGCCGATACCGACCGCGGAACCCGCTGCGGCGAGGATGTAGCCGAGTCGGGATGACCATTGGGACTGCTTCATAAGAACTCCAATCGAGCGCCCCTTGGCAGGGGCAGAATGGCGCTCATGTTACGGAGGTCACGGCGCAATCACTACGACGGTTATCAGGCATAAATGCGATTTATTGGCACGATTGGCTAATTTAATTCTGTTTTTTGCCCAATCCTGCCACCAAATAAAAACCGGAGCGAGATTGCTCCGGTTTGGTCTCTGACAACTGCTCGTCGGTGGACTAGATCACCCCCAGCTCCCGCAGCCGCTCCATCAGGTAGCTGTGGGCAGTATGGCGCTCGGAGAGCACCACATCCGGGCGCGGATGGAGGAACAGCGGCAGGGAGATACGCGACTTGGCGGCGCTGCCACCGGTCGGGTTGATGACGCGGTGAGTGGTGGAGGGATAGTAGCCGCGAGAGGCCTCCTGCAGCATGTCGCCGATATTGATGATGAGGGTGCCAAAGTCGCACGGCACGTCCATCCACTCGCCATCGGAGCCCTTCACCTGCAGCCCCGGCTCGTTGGCGGCGGGCAGAATGGTGAGCAGGTTGATATCCTCGTGGGCGGCGGCGCGGATGGCGCCCGGCTCCTCGGTACCATCGAACGGCGGATAGTGCAGCACCCGCAGCAGGGTCTTCTGGCTCTCTTCGATCATCGAGGAGAGGGGGCAGCTGTAGTTGGCGGCGATATCGGCCGGGGTGTACTGCTCCACCCAGCCCAGCAGCTCGGCGGCCAGACCGTTGGCCAGACGATAGTACTCCATCGCCTGCTCTTTCAGCTCTTCCGGCATCTGGCCCCAGGGGTAGATGTGGAAGTACTCCTTGATGTCTTTCTGGCTATGGCCCTTGGCCACCTCGGAGACCGACGGCGGGAAGTAGCCATCCTGGGTTTCGCGGTTGAACAGGAAATCCTGCTTCTGCTCGCTCATGAAGAAGCGATACCAGTTGTCGTAGATGGACTGCACCAGCTCTTTCGGAATGGGGTGGTTGGTCAACACGCCAAAGCCGGTGGTTCGCAGGGATTCGGTGAAGCGTTGGGCCGCATCGGGTGAGCGGTAATCGACGGTCAGGACTTTCATTGTTTTTGTTGCGCGTCAGTTAAAAGATGGCGCAGTTTACCTTGCACCTGATAACAAGGAAAGCGGGTTGGCCACCCCGTCTGGCACGGCGTTGAATAGTGACAAAAACATCAAATAAACCGCACCAGACCGCACGGGAGCGGATCCCTTGTTATGGCCTTTTATCCTCTCTAGAATGCCGCTCACTATCTTTTCCGGAGTCTGTTCATGTCCCCCAAAATCCTGTTGCTGACCCTGCCGGTATTGCTGGCGGGATGCAGTGCCCTGTCAGAAGATGAGTGCCGCACCATGAGCTGGTACAACCTGGGTTATCAGGATGGATCGGAAGGCAAAACCCGTCAGGCGAGCCGCGATTACGTTTCGTCATGCAGCGAATATGGCCTCAAAGTGGATGAAGCCGAGTGGAAACGGGGCTACGACAAGGGGCTGGAGCTCTACTGCATCCCCGAGCTGGCTTACAGCAAGGGCAAGGAGGGGCAGGCTTATCTGGGGGTATGCCCCAATGACGCCAGCTTCCTCAAGCAGTATCAGCGTGGCTACGAAGAGTACAAACTGGCCGCCCGCATGCGGGAGATCAGCGACGAGCTGGAACGTACCGAGCGGGATATCGATACGCTGGAGCGCAGCATCCGCAACGAAACCAACACGGAACAGCGTGACTATTACCGCGCCAAGCGCGATCGGGCCATTCGCCACTACGAATCCCTGCGCCGGGAGTACAACCGTCTGCGTTATCCGGATCGGGTGATCCAGTTTTCCTTCGGCGGTTAATCCCTCTCTTCATGGCCAGCCCGCGTGCTGGCCATGTTGCATCCTGTCAGCTCAGGGCAGTACCCAGCGCTGCAGCGCCAGTGCGATACCATCTTCGTTGTGGTCGGCCGTGACCCGATGGGCATGGCTCTGGATCTGCGGGGCCGCATTGCCCATGGCCACCGCCAGCCCCACCTGCTCGAACATGCTGATGTCGTTGTTGTTGTCCCCAAACGCCACCACCTGCTCCATCGCAATTCCTTCGCTGGCAGCCCACTGGGCAAGCCGGTTGCCCTTGCTGCAACCGGGCTGTACCAGCTCTACCGCATAGGGGGCCGCCCAGTCACGGGTAAAGGGCATCTGCTTGACCACCTCGCCCATAAAGGTGTGCAGGCGTGCCGGATCCTGATTGAACAACTCCAGCTTCCAGACCGGGTTGTCGAGCCAGCCTGCCAGCTCCTCGACCGGGTGGAGGGCGATCTTGAGGTGGTCCGGCTGATTGGCCGACCAGTGGCGGATGCGGGTGACATGCTCTTCGCAGCCGATGTAGCCGATCCCCTCGCTCAGGTGGAACAGGGCGCCCATCTGTTGTGCCTCGACCGCGGCCAGCAGCTCGGTAAGCGGGGCGGCCGCCAGCGGGTCGCCACTTAGGATCCGGTTCTGCACCGGATCATAGAGATAGGCGCCGTTGCTGCAGATGAGGGGCGTATCGAGGGCTAGCTCGTGGTGGAAGGGGCGCGCCGTCATGTAGTGGCGCCCCGTGACCAGCAGCACCTTGATGCCGTGGGCGCGGGCCTGCGCCAGGGCTGCCCGGGTGGCCGACGAGATCTTGTGATCCCGGGTCAGCAGGGTGCCATCCATATCGAGCGCGATGGCCTTGTACTCACTCATAGCTCCTCCAGCATCGAACAAATCCGCAAAGAGCTTTACCGTCCCAGACCCGGCGCCCCGATGCAAGTCTTGCCCGCAGCCGAAGCGCCGAACTGTGATCCCTTCGTGGCTCAGGTGCAGCTGGCCAGCTGTTGACGACGGTCGGCACGGCGACGCAGCAGATAGAAACCGGCGGCACTGGCAAGGGAGCAGAGGGTGGCGAGATAGAAGGGCCACTCGGTACCGGCCAGCAGCACCAGACTGCCGAGCAGCACCGCCAGGATCTCGCTGCCCACGGCGAGGGCTCGGTAGAGCCCCATCGCCTGCCCCTGCTGCTCCGGGTGACTGCGGTTGGAGATCGCCACCGAGGTGGCCAGCTCCCCCAGACTCATGCCGATGCCAGCGGGAACGAAGGTTAGTGCCAGCCCCCACCAGTGCACGGGCAGGATAAAGAGCAGCATGCCGCTCGCCATCACCAGATGGCCGACAATCCCGAGGGTGCTGCCGCGCCAGTGACGGGCGATGCGGGAGCCGAGCCAGGAGCCTGCCATCATGGGCAGGCTCACCAGCACCGCCGCCTGCGCCAGCTGGGCCGGATCCCAGGCCAGCCTCTCCACCAGCCAGATATTGAAGTAGGTGAAATAGAGCTGCACGGCGCCATAACTGATCAGGGTAAGTGCGAAGTAGGGCAGCAGGGCCGGTTGCAGCAACAGCTGGCGGCTGGAGAGGGTCGGGGCCTGCCGGGTGGCCGCCACCGGAGGACGATAGGGGATCAGCCAGTAGACCAGCAGCAGGTTGAGCAGGGTCATTCCTACCGCCAGCCAGGCGGCCAGACTGTAATCCCCCGAGATCACCGCGGCGTAGCCACCGATCATCGGCCCCACGACCCAGCCCAGATTCATGCCGATGTTGATCCAGGCGAAGCTGCGGGCCTTGTGCTCCTTGCCGGCGAGATCCGCCGCCATCGCCTGCACGATGGCGATGTTGCCGTTGCACAGCCCCTCCACAATCCGGCTGAGCAGCAACAGGGGGAGTGAGCGCCAGGCGATACCGAGTGCCATCAGGGCATAGCCTGCCAGTACCCCCGCCAGCGAGAGCAACAGCAGTGGCTTGCGGCCATAGCGGTCGGAGAGGCGCCCGAGCCAGGGGCTGCCCACCAGCTGGAACAGGGGATAAAGCCCCATGATGACCCCCAGCCACACTTTGCGGCTCCAGTCGGAGGCTTCCGGCGTCAGCATGCCGTGGGCCGGATCCAGCAGCAAGGGTGCCAATACCGGGGAGGGGAGACTGAAGCCTGCAACTGCCAGCGTGACCGTCATGACCAGCACCCAGAGGGGATTTTTGTGCCCGTGTTTCTCCATGTTGCCCCCATTAAATAAAGTTATTGGTTTATTTATGCTGATTCATAGACGGGGTTAAGTAAAGTGAATTATTGATTTAATAAAGGGTGCTCCCCATAATGAGATCATGAACGCAAGCACCGACAAGATCCTGTTTCTGCTCAAGAGCCATGGCCCGCAGAGCGCCGCCGCGCTGGGGGAGCAGTTGCAGATGACCTCCATGGGCGCCCGCCAGCACCTGCTCACGCTGGAGCAGGAGGGGTGGGTCACATTCAGCGACGAGGCGCGCGGGCGCGGTCGTCCCGTGCGGCTGTGGCAGCTCACCGAGCAGGCCTGGCAGCGCTTCCCCGATACCCATAGCGACCTGACCGTGCAACTGATCGACAACGTGCGCGAGCTGTTTGGCGAGGAGGGGATGGAACGGCTGATCCAGCAGCGGGAGCAGCAGATGCTTGCTCGCTATCAGGAGGCGCTGGGGTCCCATGGCCTCTCTGGTCGGTTGGCGGCGCTCAAGGAGCTGCGTACTCGCGAGGGCTATATGGCGGAAATCCGCTGTGAGGAGGATGGCAGTTGGCTGCTGTGGGAGAGCCACTGCCCCATCTGTGCGGCGGCGCGCACCTGCCGTGGTTTCTGTCGCAGCGAGCTGGCGCTGTTTCGCCAGCTGCTGGCGCCGGCGACGGTGGAGCGGGAGCAATATCTGCTGGAGGGGGCGCATCGCTGCCTCTATCGCATCACGCCGCCCGCGCTCTGATTGCGCCAAACGCCCAAAAACAACAAAGCAGGCGCCGGGATGCCTGCTTTGTTGCCTTCGGGGAGGGGGTTCTCTCGTTCCAGCCCGTCGTTTCTCGATAAGGTAAGACGGCTGATGGGGCTCTTGACCCGGTAAGGTCCTTCACCGCAGAGACCCGGTCAGGTATCTGCTTTGCCACCGGAAGATGTAACCATAGTATCCCTCCCGTGCCGGTGAGTGGTTGCAAAGTAACCACTTATTTCGGTTGTTTTTGCAATAGTTCACCCTTAATCTAGGAAAAGTGGATTAGTCATTGCAACGAGGAAGGGTAAATGCTGAAACTTGATCGCATAGACAGACATATTCTCGAGCTGATGCAGGAGAATGGCCGCATCAGCAATCTGGAACTGGCCGAGCTGGTCGGGCTCTCACCGTCCCCCTGCTCCCGCCGGGTCAAGGCGCTGGAGGATGCCGGCCTCATCGACACCCACGTTACTCTGCTCAACGCCCGCCAGCTTGGCCTCACCCTCACCGCCTACATTCACATCTCCATGGACAGACACACGCCCGAGCGGTTCGAAAACTTCGATCGCGCCATCAGCGAGTTGCCCGAAGTGCTGGAGTGTGACCTCATCACCGGCAACGATGCCGACTACCAGCTCAAGGTGGTGGTGCGCGACATGGAGCACTATCAGCACTTCCTGCTGGACAAGCTGACCCATATTCCGGGGGTGACCGGGGTGCGCTCCAGCTTCGTGCTGCGCCGCATCAAGCACAAGACGGCGCTGCCGCTCAACCATCTGGGTTGAGGCTGCGCAAACCGCTTAATAGAAACAGAAAGAGGAGGCCACTGGCCTCCTCTTTTGCTATTCGCTCTTGGTTATTCGGTAGTGGTTATCGGTCTGGATTAGCTGTCGCGGTGACGGGGCGACTGCCGCTGTCAGACGCTGACCTGGCTGATGTCTTCCACCTGCAGCAGCCAGCCGCTCAGCTCCTGCTGCGGTTCGCCGCTAACTCGCAGCCGCTCGCCGGTCGGCACCCACTGCCCCTCGGGCAGGGAGACCAACAGGCTCTCGCTGCCGTTGTCGAACAGCCAGCGATCTTCGCCAAGCGATTCAATCAGATAACCTTCCATCTCCACTCTGGACTCGGCTTGCCAGGATGGCGCAACGGAATCACGGCTCTCGATGAAATCCCCCTGAACACCAAAACTGGCTAGCCCCCACAGAATGGAGAGCCCGACGATGGATGTTTGCATCTTGTCTCTCCTCTTTTGGAACTGTAGGGCCAGTATGGGAACAGAAAACTGAGCGCACCATGAACAAGGTGGCAAAGTGCTGGCGAGATCGCGAAAAAATCCGGTCAATTGGCCGGCAGTGTCATTTTATGGTGCCTGGATCACACTATTTGGCGGCTTCTTCTGCCATCCGTTCAGCTCTTGGCTTATTCGTCCACATGGCTACCCCGCGATGATCCCCACAGATCCCCTCTGCCACCACGGCGCGAACCCGGGTGCCATCTTTGCAAATGGCCTGCCAGGCGTCGGCATCATCGATGGCGAGCGAGTTGGGGGACGGCGTGGTTTGGCAAGCCGTGAGCAGCAGAGCGCACAGGGGGAGCAATTTTTTCATGGCGGACTCCTCGGGGTGATGGGGGACTGAGAGGATTGGGATGACCTCTCCATCCGGGCTTCACTCCCCAGCATCAGTGATAACCGGTTAAGGGGCAAGGGGAGGTGCCACCGACAGGCGCAGGTGCCGTGCAGCCGGGGCTTGCCCTGTGCCCTCCTTGGGCCTAAGGTGGGGCCGTTTTACTGCCTGATTGAAGGAGCGTTTTCATGTCCACTCTCTATCCCCGTGTCGGGGTCGGCGTCATCCTGACCAACGCCCAAGACCAGGTGCTGCTTGGCAAACGCAAAGGGAGCCATGCCCCCTACTGGTCGATCCCGGGTGGTCATCTGGAGTTGGGGGAGAGCTTCGAGTCGGCGGCGATCCGCGAGGTGGCCGAGGAGACCGGACTTGAGATCCACGGGCCCGAGGTGGTAGCGGTGACCAACAATCTGGAGACCTGGCGCGAGAGCGGGCTGCACTATATCTCGGTGACGCTGCATGCCCGGGCCGATGGCGAACCGCAGCTGCTGGAGCCGGAGAAGTGCGAAGGCTGGGTCTGGTGCGATCCGCGCGAGTTGCCCGAGCCCCATTTCGACGCCAGCCGTCAGTCCATCGCCTGCTGGCTGGCGGGACGCTGCTATCTGCCGGGTGATGTGCCAATGGTGTCGGCCGAATCAGCCTGATTGTCATAAAACGATCATCGCGCTGTCATAATATCCCCTCTCCATCGGGAGAAGAGAGATGAGGGAGAAGAGCGTGGGACAGGTATTTATTCAGTTTTTATGGCTGGGATGCATCAGTTTTGGTGGTCCGGCCGCTCATATCGGTTATTTCCAGCGCGCCTTCGTCCAGCGGCTCGGTTGGCTCACACAGGCCGAATTTGCCCGCTTGCTGGCGCTGTGCCAGCTGCTGCCGGGACCCGCCTCCAGCCAGCTTGGTTTCGCCATCGGTCGTCATCGCGCCGGTCTGGGTGGGGCGCTCTCTGCTTTTGTTGGCTTCACGCTTCCCTCATTTCTTCTGCTACTGGCGGCTGCGATCGGTATCGGTCAGCTGGGCAGCAATCTGTGGCTTGATGCGGCGCTGCACGGCCTCAAGCTGTTGGCGCTCATCGTGGTGGCCGATGCAGTGCTCACCATGAGTCGTCAGTTCTGTGCCACTGGAATGACCCAGGGGATCATGGTGGTGACCGCTGCTGCACTCTGGTGGCAGCCCGGTCTGCTGACTCAACTGTTGATGCTGGCGGGAGCGGCGCTGATCTGCGCCCGCAGCCAGTGCGGGGCGGGTAGTCGCCCTGCCTCCGCCGAGTTGCCTTCTGCCGCCAGCAGTCAGCCTCATTGGCCGACCCTGTTGCTGTTTGGCATCCTTTTTATCGGCCTGCCGCTGCTCGGCAGCCCGCTTGGCCAGCTGGTTGCTGACTTCTATCGCGCCGGCAGTCTGGTGTTTGGCGGTGGCCATGTGGTGCTGCCGCTGCTGCAAGAGAGCGTGGGCCACACTCTCAACGAGCAGCAGTTTCTGACCGGTTACAGTCTGGCGCAGTTGGTGCCGGGCCCCATGTTTACCCTTGCCACCTATCTTGGTGCCCAGTTGTTGCCAGGGACGCCACTGCTCGGTGCAGTGTCGGCGACCCTGGCGCTCTTTGCGCCCGGCTTTCTGCTGCTCTGGGCGGTGGGCCCCTGCTGGCAACAGTGGCTGGCCCGGCCCCGTCTGGCGGGGGCCGTCACTGGTATCAACGCCGCCGTAGTGGGCTTGTTGCTGGCGGCCCTCTATCAGCCGGTGTGGCAGAACGCGGTGCTGGCGCCGACCGATCTGGCGCTGGCGGCCATAGGCTTTTATCTGCTGCGGGTGGTGAAGTTGCCGGTGCCGGCCATCGCTGCACTGCTGGTGATGGCCGCCATCCTGCTGGCGTGAATGCGTTGAAATCCCGATAAAAAAACGGCGCCTCCATAACGGAGGCGCCGTTTTTATTGCAATGGGTAAGCCGCTTAAGCGTCGGGATCGAAATCCAGACTCAGGCTGTTGACGCAGTAGCGCTGGCCAGTCTCGGTCGGTCCATCGGGGAAGACGTGACCAAGGTGAGAGCCGCACTGGCGGCAGGTGAGCTCCACCCGCTTCATGCCGTGGCTGTTGTCCTCGGTGTACTCCACCGTCCCCTCGATGGCCTTGTCGAACGAGGGCCAGCCGCAGCCGGAATCAAACTTGGCTCCTGAGTGAAACAGCACGCTCTTGCAGCAGACACAGAGGTAGTCGCCGCTCTTGCGATTGTGGAGCAGGGCGCCGCTGTAGGGGCGCTCTGTGCCCTTCTCCCAGCAGACGTGAAACTGCTCGGGGGTCAGTTTGCTGCGCCACTGTTCCGGATTGTTACTGCTCATACCGACTCCTTGCCATCCATACCGGAGCCCAGCATAGCGGCTCCGTAAAGCTGACTCCAGCATGCCTCTTATGCTTTGCCTGTATCTGTGATCGAGGTGGCAACCATCTCCTCACCGGATGCAGGGAGAATTTCCTGCTGCGGTGGCTGGGCATCCTCCGCCGTGCTGGCCAGCGCCACCCGCTCCAGCAGTTTGAGGGAGTGGGCCCGGCCGACCGCCACCTGCCGTTTGATGTCATCGGGCAGAAAGGGCAGCCCATCGTTGGTGGCGGTGTCGATGGTCTGGATCCACTCCAGCCCTTCCCCCGGAGGCGGCAGGCGGAACTGGATATCGTAGTCGCTGGCGTTGAACAGCACGTACCAGCGCTCGCCGACACAGTTGATCATGCCGATATCCATGGCGAACGCCTGCCCCATGGGGGCGTGCCAATCCTGATCGGTGAGCTGGTGGCCGTCCGGGTGATACCAGTTGACCTGATGGCAGCTGGACGGGGTGCCATTCCAGCTGTCGTCGCTCAGCTGCAGGTTGGAGAAGACGCAGGACTCCGCCCGCAGCGCCATCATCTGCTGTGTGAAGGCGAACAGCCGCTCATCCTCCGGTCGCCACTGCCAGTTGACCCAGCTGATCTGGTTGTCCTGACAGTAGGCGTTGTTGTTGCCAAGCTGGCTGCGGCCCATCTCGTCGCCGGCGAGGAAGTGGGGAGTACCTTGGGAGAGCAGCAGGGTGGCAATCAGATTGCGCTTCTGCTGCTGGCGCAGGCTGTTGACCCGCGGATCCAGGGTCGGCCCCTCTACCCCGTGGTTATAGGAGAGGTTGTTGCCGTGGCCGTCCCGATTGTCTTCACCGTTGGCCTGATTGTGGCGCTGGTTGTAGGAGACCAGATCCTCCAGGGTGAAACCGTCGTGATAGCAGAGGTAGTTGACGCTGGTGTGGGGGGAGCGCCAGTTCTTCGGGAAGATATCCCGCGAACCCACCAGACGGGTGGCAAAGTCCCCCATCTTGCCCGCATCACCGCGCCAGAAGGCGCGCACCGTATCGCGATAGCGGTCATTGATCTCCTGCCACTGGCTCGGGAATTGACCCAGCCGGTAGCCGAAGGGGCCGATATCCCAGGGTTCGGCGATGAGCTTGACCTGTGACAGCACAGGGTCGGCCATCACGGCCTTGAAGAAGGCGCCCATGGGCTCGAACTCTCCCGCTTCCCGCGCCAGCGTCACCGCCAGATCGAAACGGAAGCCGTCCACCTGCATCTCGGTGACCCAGTAACGCAGAGCATCGAGCACCAGTCGCAGGGTGTTGGGGTGATCCAGATTGACGCTGTTGCCACAGCCGGTCACGTTGGCGTGACGGGTGTAGTCCGGGCCGTGGGGGCCTGCTTCGAAGGCGTAGTAACCGGCGTTGTCAAAGCCCTTGAACGAGAGGGTAGGGCCGTCGAAGCCAGAGGCGGCAGTGTGGTTGTAGACCACATCCAGGATCACCTCGAGCCCGGCCCGGTGCAGCTCGCGCACCATGGTCTTGAACTCGGTCACTGCCTCGTCGGCCCTGGTGCTGTAACGCGGCTCCGGGGCGAAGAAGGCGATGGGGTTGTAGCCCCAGTAGTTGGTCAGTCCCAGCTGTTCCAGTCGCGGTTCCGACATGAAGGCGGCCACCGGCATCAGCTGCACCGAGGTGATGCCGAGACTCTTCATGTGTTCGATAACCAGCGGGTGACTGATGCCAAGGTAGGTGCCCTGCAGCGCTTTGGGGATCCCCGGGTGCTGCTTGGTAAAGCCTTTGACGTGGGTCTCGTAGATAATGGTGCGGGCCGGACTGATCCCGGGTTTGCCAACCCCTTGCCAGTCAAAACGGTCATCCACTACCACCGACTTGGCTATCATCCCGGCACTGTCCCCCTGATAGAGGGCTTCATCCCAATAGGTGGGACGGCTGAGTGCCCTGGCGTAGGGGTCAATCAGCAGTTTTTGCGGATCGAACAGCATCCCCTCCTGCGGGGTGCCATAGACCCGATAGCCGTAGCGCTGACCGGCCTTTACACCGCGCACGTAGCCAAAGCGATACTGGCCACGGCGGCCGGGCAACTCCAGCCGCATCAGCTCCTGCTCCTGCTCGTCGTACAGGCAGATCTCCACCTTGTCCGACTGGGGGGCCCAGACGCAGAAGTGGCAACCGTTCTCGTCAAGGCGGGCCCCCAGCGGGTGGCCCACCCCTTTTTCCATTACAAGCATCAAGACTCCTGTTTGATAAACAAGGTCGCCAGCGGCGGCAGATCCAGCACTATGCTGTGTGCCATCCCCTGCCAGGGGGTCGGCTCGGCAGCGAATACCAGACCTACATCATAGTTACTACCCCAGTAATACTCGCTGTCGGTGTTGAGCACCACCCGATAGTGGCCCGCAGCTGGGACGCCGATCCGATATTCGAGACGGGGCACCGGGGTGAAGTTGCAAGCCACCACAATAGCCTGCTTGCCCTCTTTGTCCGCCCGCAGCCAGGCAAAGATGCTGTTGTCGGCATCGTTGTGATCCAGCCAGCGGAAGCCGGTCTGCTCATAATCGGCCTGATACAAGGCAGGCTCATGACGGTAGAGGTGGTTGAGATCGTGGATCAGCCGTTGCTGACCGGCATGCTTGGGATATTGCAGCAGATGCCACGGCAGCTGGGCATCGTGGTTCCACTCGTTGCTCTGGGCGATCTCGGTGCCCATGAAATTGAGCTTCTTGCCCGGATGGGCGTACATGAAGCCCATGTAGGCCCGCAGGTTGGCGGCTTGCTGCCACTCGTCGCCCGGCATCTTGTAGAGCATGGAGTGCTTGCCGTGTACCACCTCGTCGTGGGAGAGCGACAGGATGAAGTTCTCGTCATAGTGGTAAACCATGGAGAAGGTCATGTCGTTGTGGTGGTAGCGACGGTGGATCGGCTCTTTCTGCATATAGGTGAGGGTGTCGTGCATCCAGCCCATATTCCACTTGAAACCAAAACCCAGGCCGCCGAGGAAGGTGGGGCGGGAGACCCCGGCAAAGGCGGTGGACTCTTCGGCTATGGTCATGGCGTGGGGATACTTGCCGTAGACCTCCTCGTTGGTCCACTTGAGCAGGCTGATCGCCTCGTAGTTGTGGTTGCCGCCATCGACGTTCGGTACCCACTCACCGGCGTTGCGGGAGTAGTCCAGATAGAGCATGGAGGCGACCGCATCCACCCGCAGGCCGTCGATGTGGAACTTGTCGAGCCAGAACAGGGCGCTCGCCACCAGGAACTGGCGCACTGTGTCGCGGCCGAAGTCGTAGATGTAGGAGTTCCAGTCCGGGTGCCAGCCACGGCGCGGATCCTCGTACTCGTAGAGCGGGGTGCCATCGAAGCGGGCCAGCCCGTGGGCATCAGACGGGAAGTGGGCGGGCACCCAGTCCAGAATGATGCCGATCCCGGCCTGGTGGCACTGGTCGACGAAGTATTTGAAATCATCTGCGGAGCCGTAGCGGCTGGTGGGGGAGAACATGCCCACCGGCTGGTAGCCCCAGGAGCCGCTGAAGGGGTGCTCGGAGACCGGCAGCAGCTCGATGTGGGTGTACTCCATCTCCTTGACGTAGGCGACCAGCTCCACTGCCAGCTCGCGCCAGCTCAGGCTGTCGCCGTTGGGGTGGCGCTTCCAGGAGCCGACGTGCAGCTCATAGATGGATAGGGGTTGCTCACGCTTGTCGTTGTGCTGGCTGGCAATCCACTCGGCATCCTGCCACTGGTACTGGGCGTGGTCATAGACCACGGAGGCGAACGACGGATACTGCTCGCAGTAGAAACCGACCGGATCGCTCTTGTGGGGCAGCCGGTTGCCCATGGGATCCTTGAGCTCGAACTTGTAGCGATCCCCGGCCTTGAGGCCCGGCACAAACAGCACCCAGTGACCGCAGAGGCTGCGCTGCATCGGGTGGCGGCGGCCATCCCAGAAGTTGAAATCGCCGATGAGGCTCACGGCGGTGGCGCTCGGTGCATAGACCGCAAAACGCACCCCTTCCACCTGCTGGCCAAGATGCTCCACGGTGCGCAGCTGGGCGCCAAGGGTGTGGTAGAGATTTTCCGGCTGGGCGGTCAGTTCGGCCAGGCCTGCCCAGGCGGCATCCTGAAACTGATAGGGGTCGATGACCTCGGTGGTGGCATCTTGGTAGCTGGCGATCAGCTGATAGGGGAAGGAGTTTTTGCGGCGGGTGAAAACAGTTTCAAAAAGACCCGATTCATCGGTGGGCGCCAGGGTGGCAACGACTTTGCCCGACTTGAGATCTTTGACGCGAACTTCGAGGGCATCAGGCAACCAGGCGGTCAGTTTGAGGCCGGGCCCATCCGGATTGGCCTGCAGGCCTAAGTGAGAGAAGGGATCGGAACAGCGGGCAGCAACCAAACGTTCAACGAGCATCGAGATTTCCTTTCATGACAGAGCATCCACTCCGGCCGAAGCCGGAGTGGATTTAGGTGAGAACGCTGTGGGAGACAGCGTCTCAACGACTGGCCTCATCACGGGCTTGGCTCATCTTGCCAGCCAGTGCCTTGAGTGCCTCATTGGCAAAAATATCTTCCAGATCAGCGGAAAGCTTGCGGCGCCAGTTGGGGTATTCGTAACTGGTTCCCGGTACGTTGACCGGCTTGTCCATCTCCAGCCAGTCTTCCAGCTGGGTACTGAACAGGGCGCAGCTGCCGCGGGACATGTGGATCTGCAGACCGTGGTTGAGTTCGGTGTTCATGCCGACCCAGTTCACGTCATGACTGATGTTGTCAGAGATGACCTTGTGGGCATGCAAGCTGTCGATGATCCGCTGTTTGGCCTGGTGACGATCAGCATACAGAGTCTTCAAAACATCTTCATCCGGATACAGACCCAGTTGACGGCCGAGCGCCAAATCGTCGCAATGCCAGAAGCCCTTGAGGGTCGGCATGTCGTGAGTGGTCAGGGCCGACATCGCCTGCTCGGTGTAGTGCGCCGGGGAGATAAAGCCGCCATCTTCCTTGGAGCGCTCGAAGAAGAACACCTTGTAGGAGTGAACGCCGTTCTCTTTCAGGGTCACGTCGATCCCCTCCGGTACGGTACCCAGGTCCTCGCCGATCAGCAGGCACTGATTACGGTGGGATTCGAGGGCCAGAATGCCCAGCAGATCGTTGACCGGATAGTAGATGTAGGCGCCCTTGGCGGCGGACGCTCCGGGCGGTACCCACCACAGGCGCAGCAAGGCCATCACGTGGTCGATGCGCAGTGCGCCGCAGGAGCGCATGTTTGCACGGAACAAGTCCACCATCGGCTGGTAGGCCGCTTCGAACAGCTTGTTCGGGTTCATCGGGGGCAGGCCCCAGTTCTGACCGAGCGGGCCGAGGATATCGGGCGGCGCACCGACCGAGGCTTTCGGGCAGTAGAGATCCTGGTTGGCCCAGATCTCGGTGGAGCCTTCGGAGACGCCAACTGCCAGATCCCGGTAGATCCCCATCACCATGCCGGCAGCCTTGGCACGGGCATCGGCTTGCGCCAATTGCTCATCAGCCAGGAACTGCAGATAGAGGTAGAAGTTGACATCTTGCGGGTGCTCAGCCATCCAGGCAGCAACTGCAGGGTTGTGGTAATCGCGCAGCTCCTGCGGCCATACCGGCCAGCCCCAGGCATTTTCGCCTTTGGCATAGAAGTGGGCCTGCAGGGCATCAAATGCTGCCTGCTGTTGCAGGCTGTCGCCACCGGCGGCCACGAAGGCATCAAAGGCGGCCTGACGCTCGGTGCTCAGGGTGGCTTCGTCGAACACCTGACGCAGCATGCCGAGTTTGGTCTGGATCACGCCGGTATAATCGACGTTCTCTTTGGCGCGCAGATCGGCCAGATGTTGCTGGAAGGCAGGACTTGCCACTTCCGCCTTCAGGCCATCGCTCTGCTGGAATTCGGGCACCGCTTCCACATTGATATAGGCCACGTTGAGCCAGCGACGGGAAGAGGGGCTGTATGGACTGGCGCTCTCCGGATTGGCCGGATAGAGGGCGTGGATAGGGTTGAGGCCGACGAAGTGGGCACCCCAGGCGGCTGCTTTCTCAACCAGCTGGCCCAGATCGCTGAAATCACCGATACCCCAGTTGTGGCGGCTGCGCAGGCAGTAGAGCTGCACGCTCGGGCCCCATACCTTGCGGCCATCGGCAATCGGCGCCTGCTTGTAGCAGGCCTTGGGGGCAACGATGAGGCGCATGGTGGCCAGCGGCTCGTCATTACCCTCTTCCAGCAGCACCAGCTGGTGATAACCCAACTCCGGGGCCATATCTAGCGTGACACGATAGGCCTGGCACTCCATCTCTTCAAATTCGGCCACGCCGACCAGCTCACCCTCGATGGGGGTGAATTGACCGGACAGCACTGCACCCTGCTCCTGCTGAAGCTGCCAGGTGAGGGCGTCGTTGACGAATTCGATGGGGAGGCGAACCTCAAGGGTAACGGCGTCGCCAGTGCGAACCACCATCACAGGATCCAGCGCCCGCAGCCAGTGCTGGCGATGCTCCTCTTCCAGTTGCTGCACCAGTGCGGCCTCGTCATCGACGCGGTAGCCCATGGCGCCCAGCATGGCGGCCTTGCTCTCTTCTGATACCTGGGCCGGGTGGCCCCAGGCATCGACATACTCGCTGGCGATACCTTTTGCGGCAGCCAGCTGTTCAATCAGGGTGGTCATAGTTTGAGAATTCCCGCTGTGGATTCTATCTATACTATTTTGTTTGATTTTTATGGGGTGGTACTTGAACAGTGGCTCTATGGGCCATGCTAAACCGCGCACATTTTTACATATCTCTGTGAATGGTTGTGTGACCGAGTAGGCACTATTGTTGATATCTGCGCGATGCCACGATCTGGCACTTTTTTCGTCAAAACGTGGTAATCAGTTACATAAACAGAAAATTAATTTCACAGTTTTTCATGATATAGCGCAATTTCAGACAGAATGTTGGTTGACTCACCGGAGAGTTCTAGTAAATTTACAAGCGGAATTTTCTTTGACTACTGAACAGTTAGGTAACTAAATATGACTATCAAAGTAGGTATTAACGGTTTTGGCCGTATCGGTCGTTTCGTATTCCGTCTGGCTTGCGAGCGTGCAGACATCGAAGTTGTTGGTATCAACGACCTGATCGATGTTGACTACATGGCTTACATGCTGAAGTACGATTCAACTCACGGTCGTTTCAACGGTACCGTTGAAGTTAAAGACGGCAACCTGGTTGTAAACGGCAAAACCGTACGTGTTACCGCTGAGCGTGACCCGGCCAACCTGAAGTGGGGCGAAATCGGTGTTGACGTTGTTGCTGAAGCTACCGGTCTGTTCCTGACCGACGAGACTGCTCGTAAGCACATCGCTGCTGGTGCCAAGAAAGTTGTTCTGACTGGCCCGTCCAAAGACGCTACCCCGATGTTCGTAATGGGTGTTAACGACTCTACCTACGCTGGCCAGGACATCGTTTCCAACGCTTCCTGCACCACCAACTGCCTGGCACCGATCGCCAAGGTTCTGAACGATACCTTCGGTATCGAGTCTGGCCTGATGACCACCGTTCACGCTACCACTGCTACCCAGAAGACCGTTGATGGTCCGTCTGCCAAAGACTGGCGCGGTGGCCGCGGTGCGGCTCAGAACATCATCCCGTCCTCTACCGGTGCTGCCAAAGCTGTTGGCGTAGTTATTCCGGAACTGAAAGGCCTGCTGACCGGTATGGCTTTCCGTGTTCCGACTCCGGACGTGTCTGTTGTTGACCTGACCGTTAACCTGAAGAAAGCTGCCACCTACGCAGAAATCTGCGAAGCGATGAAAGCTGCTTCCGAAGGCGCTATGAAAGGCGTTCTGGGCTACACCGAAGACGAAGTTGTATCTACCGACTTCCTGGGTGAGCGTCAGACCTCCGTATTCGACGCCAAGGCTGGTATCCAGCTGAACGACAAATTCGTTAAAGTTGTATCCTGGTACGACAACGAAATGGGCTACTCCAGCAAAGTTCTGGACCTGATCGCTCACATCTCCAAGTAATTTGGGATGCGCAATCGCGTAGCTTGAAAAAGGCGGCCATTGGCCGCCTTTTTGTTTTTCGGTTTCCCCTGATGACAGGAGTCCACATGCAATCCATTCGTCCCCTGACAGCCAATTGCAAGCTTGCCAACAATGCCGCCGGTCTGCCGGTTCTCACCATCAACAACGACTATGCCAAGGCAGAAATCAGCCTGTTTGGCGCCCATGTGCTGAGCTATCAGCGTCATGGCGAGCCAGCCTCCATCTGGTTGAGTGACAAGGCGGTGCTGGATGGCAGCAAGCCTATTCGCGGTGGTATCCCGATCTGCTGGCCCTGGTTTGGCCCGGCGCCCGCCCGCGTCGGTAGCGGCAAGCCCTCCCACGGTTTTGCCCGTACCACCCTCTGGATGCTGGACGGGGTCTCCGATCACGCCGATGGCACGCTTGTTCATCTCTCCCTGCGCGACAGCGATGCGACCCGTGCCCTGTGGGATCACTCCTTCGAGCTGGAACTGGACGTGCTGGTGGGCAAAGAGCTTTCGCTGGTGCTGACCACTCGCAACACCGGTAGCCAGCCGCTGACTTATAGCGGTGCGCTGCATACCTATTTGCAGATCAGTGCACCAGAGGCGGTAAGCATCACCGGCCTGGGCGAGCCCTATGCCGACAAGCTGACCGGACAGGATGCCAAGCAGCAGGGGGCATTGACCCTGAGCGGGCCGCTGGATCGGGTCTACTGGCAGCCAGAGGCGCTGGTGAGCGTGCAGGATGGTGAGCGCGAGACCCGGGTTGTCAGCGGCAACCACGACAGCGTGGTGGTCTGGACCCCCTGGCTGGAAGGGGCCACCGCCATGGCCGACATGAGCGACGATGGCTATCGCACCATGCTCTGCGTCGAAGCGGCCATCGCTGGCGAGGCGGGTGTGACCGTTGCGCCGGATGAAGAGCACAGTCTCTCCACCGTAATCATCTGAGTTGGATGAGGCTCAGATAAATAAAGAGGGCTCCCGCGGGAGCCCTCTTTGCATCTCGTGACGGCGGCAATCAGGCGTTGCCCTGGGTCTTGAGCTTGAGTTCGGCGGCGAAATTGAGCATCCGGTCTAGGGGGATCAAGGCTTTGACCCGCAGCGCTTCGTCGACATGGATCTCGTGGCGCTCGGCACCGTCGGTGAGGGCCTCCTTGATCGCCACCAGACCGTTCATCGCCATCCAGGGGCAATGGGCGCAGCTGCGGCAGGTAGCGCCATCGCCACCGGTCGGTGCTTCCACCATCTCTTTCTCCGGACAAGCCTGCTGCATCTTGTAGAAGATGCCCCGATCGGTCGCCACGATCAGCTTCTGCTGGGGCAGCTCCTTGGCTGCCTTGATCAGCTGACTGGTGGATCCCACCGCATCGGCCAGCTCGATCACCGAGGCGGGGGATTCCGGATGAACCAGCACGGCGGCGTCCGGATTCTGCTCTTTCAGCTCGCGCAGGGCACGGGCCTTGAACTCGTCATGGACGATGCAGTGGCCCTGCCAGCGCAGCATCTGCGCCCCGGTCTTCTTCTCGATATAGGCGCCCAGATGGCGATCCGGGCCCCAGATGATCTTGTGACCCAGACTGTCGAGGTGTTCGACGATCTCGAGTGCGATGCTGGAGGTCACCACCCAGTCAGCCCGCGCTTTGACGGCGGCCGAGGTATTGGCATAGACCACTACGGTATGGTCGGGATTGGCATCGCAGAAGGCGGAGAACTGTTCGATGGGACAGCCCAGATCGAGGGAGCATTCGGCCTCCAGAGTCGGCATCAGCACCCGCTTGTGGGGGCTCAGGATCTTGGAGGTTTCCCCCATAAAGCGCACCCCGGCGACGATCAGGGTTTGCGCCTCGTGATCGCGGCCAAAGCGGGCCATCTCCAGCGAGTCACCGACGAAACCGCCGGTGGCTTCGGCCAGCGCCTGGATCTCGGGATCCGTGTAGTAGTGGGCAACCAGTACCGCTTTGCGCTCCTTGAGCAGCGCCTTGATTTCTGTGGTCAAGGTCATTCTCTGCTCGGCACTCAGGGGAAGAGGTTTGGCCGGAAAGGGGTAGTCCATCGCGACTACCGGCGGGACACTGCTCAGTGCATTGCTCATTGCGACTGTTCCATCAACGCTCGGGAAGGCAAAAATTATAACCAGAAGCCTGCCACAAACCCATCAACAAATCGGGTGAAGCGCAAGTGGGCGAATATACTCAAGTAATTCGTTGTTATTCTGCCATAAGGAGTTGTCGCATGAAGCAACGTTCCCTCAAGTTCAAGTTGTTGTGCCTTACCATGGGGCTGTTTCTGCTGACCGGGCTGGCCATGACCCTGTTGCAATCGGCCTCTTTCAGCTCCCTTCGCAACATGGTGATGACCCAGACCAGCGATGCATTGGAAGAGGAGGTCTCCCGCAGCCTGCAGTATCAGGCAGAACGCTATGCCATCCAGATTGCCTCGCTGATGCAGAACTCCTATCAGATCCCCCTGACCGTGACCGCCCAGATTGAAGCCGGTATGGCCAAACCGGAACTGCGCTTGTCGCGACCCCAAGTGGAGTCTCTGCTCGGCAGCAGCCTGCAGCAGGCGAGCGGGATCAGCTCCATTTATGCCCAGTTTGAACCGGATGGCTATGATGGCGAGGATGGCAACTGGCTGGGCGGGGCCAGCCACTCGGTGGCAGGCAAGGGGAGTCTGGAGGTCTATTTCACCAAGGATCAGGGAGGGGCCGTCGCTCAGCAAGCGGTGGACGCCGCTGCCAGCGAGGCCAAGTTTGATACCTCCCTCAACGAGTTCGGTATTCGCAACAGCGAGTGGTATCTCTGTGGTCGCGATACCCGCCAGCCCTGCCTGATGGAGCCCTACCTCTACGAAATCAGCCCGGGCAACAAGATGCTGATGACCAGTCTGACGGTGCCCGTGCTGCGTGACGGCAAGTTTGTCGGGCTGGCTGGGGTGGATATGAACCTGCCCATCTTCCAGCAACTGGCTGAAAACCTTGGCAAGAGCCTCTATGACAACAAGGCGGATGTGACTCTGGTCAGCAAGATGGGGCTGATTGTGGGCAGCAACCGCTATGCCGACAAGCTGGGCCGTCCACTCAAGGAGGTGGGCCTGACCCTGCCTGACGGTCAGCCGGTCAGCAGCGACAGTGACTTTATTCTTCATCAGCCCATCCGGGTTGAGGCAGCCAATACCCAGTGGTGGTTGATGATCAAGGTGCCCAAGGCGCTGGCGCTCGGCAAGGCGCATGCCATAAGCAATGAACTGGGCACCCTGCTGGTGGATGGCCAGCGGCAGCAGATCATCGCCATGGGCGGGATTACCCTGTTGGTGCTGGGGCTGCTGGTCTGGTTTATTCAGACCATCACAGCGCCGCTTTCTCTTATCAGCCGCCATGTGGGCCATCTCTCCAGCAACGAGGGGGACCTGACCCAGCAGATGGAGATCGACACCCATCAGGAGCTGATCGATCTGGGTTCCCAGCTCAATGCCTTTCTCGGCAAGCTGCGGGGCATGGTGCAAATGAGCAAGGGGATTGGCCAGCAGGTCTACCAGCAGGCGCGGGAGATGAAACATACCGCAGACACCATGCGCAACAGTCTGGACGAGCAGAATCTGGAGCTGGAGAGCGTGGTGAGCGCCATGCATCAGATGAGCACCACGGCAGTCAGCGTGGCGGGTTATGCCGAGCAGGCGGCGCAGGAGTCGGAAGCGGCGACCCACCACATCAATACCGCCCAGCAGACCCTCAGCAATGCCCGCAACGAGATCCATACTCTGGTCGGAGATATGCATGAGGCGGATAAAGCGGTGGCGCTGGTGGCCCAGCGCAGCACCAATATCAGCCGGATCCTCGATGTGATCCGCGCCATTGCCGAGCAGACCAACCTGCTGGCCCTCAACGCCGCCATCGAAGCTGCACGGGCAGGGGACATGGGGCGTGGCTTTGCAGTGGTGGCGGACGAGGTGCGGGCGCTGGCCAACAAAACTCGTGAATCGACCGACGAGATTGGCCAGCTGATTGGCAGTTTGCAGACCGAGGTGAGCAGCAGCCAGCGTCTGATGAATACCGGCATCGAGCGTTCCACCACCACGGTACAGGGTACCGAGCAGGCGTTTGAGGCACTCAATCGGGTGGTGGCCCAGATCCAGCAGATCCACGACCACATCAGTCAGGTGGCTACCGCCGCCGAGCAGCAGAGCGCGGTGAGCGATACCATCAACCAGAACCTGATGCGGATCGGCGATACCGCCAATGTGATCGGGCAGGAGGCCAGCTCCAGCCATCAACTGAGCGAAGCGCTGGAGCAAGCGGCCACGGCGCTGGCCAGTCAGCTCGATCGGCTGCGTACCTGAGTGGCCGCCAGAGAGACAAAAGCCCGCGAGCGATCGCGGGCTTTTTTATGACTCGATGGCAGAGTTGTGTCAGTTGCGGGGTTCAACCAGCAGGATGTGGGAGTCGGCCCCCACCACCCTGACCTTGCTGCCTGCAGGCAGCGACTCGTCGCAGCGCACCGTCCAGACCGTGTCGTCCAGATGTACCCGGCTGGTGCCTTGGGCGACATCATCCAGCAGGGTCAGCTCGCGACCCATATAGCTCTGCATCCGCTCGTTGATGGTGCTGGCAGCATCCTGACCCGAGTTGTCACGCTGGTGCTGCCAGCGCCACCAGGCCCAAGTGGTGAGCAGGGATTGCACCGCAAATAGCAGCAACTGCGCCTGCCAGCCAAAGGGCCAGATCAGCAGCAGTAGCCCCACTTCCAGCGCGGCGATGCCGGTCCAGAGCAAAAAGCCCACCGAGCCGAGCACCTCGATGGCCAGCAGAATGAAGCCGAGTCCCAGCCAGTGCCAGTGGGTCAGCCCCTCTAACAGGGCTGTCATGACTTGCTGCCCTTGCCATCTTTGTTGAACAGCTCGGCCATACCAGCCACCGAGCCAATCAGGCTGCCTGCTTCCAGCGGCATCATGATGATCTTGCTGTTGGGGCCTTCACCGATGCGGGCGAGTGCCTCGGTATATTTCTGAGCCACGAAGTAGTTGATGGCCTGCAGGTCTCCTTCCGCAATTGCCTGGGAGACCATATGAGTCGCCTTGGCTTCTGCCTCGGCAGCCCGCTCCCGCGCTTCGGCTGCGAGGAAGGCGGCCTGACGCTCACCTTCGGCTTTGAGGATCTGGGACTGCTTTTCGCCTTCCGCTTTCAGGATTTTGGACTGGCGCACCCCTTCGGCTTCCAGTACCTCGGCCCGTTTCTGGCGCTCAGCCTTCATCTGGGCGTTCATCGCCTCGACCAGTGCCAGCGGCGGGCGCACATCTTTAATCTCGATGCGGGTCACCTTGATGCCCCAGGGGGCGGTGGCGGCATCCATGGTGCGCAGCAGCTTCTCGTTGATGGTGTCGCGCTGGGAGAGCATCTCGTCCAGCTCCATGGCGCCGAGCACGGTCCGCATATTGGTCATGGTGAGATTGCGAATGGCGCTGGTCAGATCGTTGACCTCGTAACCCGCTTTGCGGGCATCCACCACCTGCACAAAGCTGATGGCGTCGATGGTGACGTTGGCGTTGTCGCGGGAGATCACCTCTTGTGCCGGGATATCCAGCACCTGCTCCATCATGATGATCTTGTGGCCGACCCGATCCACGTAGGGGATCAACAGGTTGAGGCCCGGGGTCAGGGTGCGGGTGTAGCGGCCGAAGCGCTCCACCGTCCAGTTGAAGCCCTGGGGCACTATCTTGATGCCCGCGCTCAGGGTGGCGAGCACCAGGAACACGAAAATCCCTAGCACAATCAATGATTCATTCATCATTTAGCTCCTTATGAAACACAGTCCCTAGCCTATGGTCTGGCGTCAGGTACCACAAGTGACTTTGTACGCCTTTGTCATGAATGGGCTTTGCTAATTACCAAAACGCATTAAAAAGCATTTTTTATTATTTTGAGGGATAAGCTGCCCTGCCTATAGTCGCCCCATATTAGTCGTGTTCCGAGGGATGGGCCGAAATGGATTATTTACCTATGTTTGCCAAGTTGGAAGGCCGCCCGGTACTGCTGGTGGGCGGGGGCGAGGTTGCCCTGCGCAAGGCGCGCCTGCTGCTGGCGGCCGGTGCCCGGCTGACCCTGGTCTCCCCGGAGCTTGAACCGGAATTTGCGGAATTCACCGGTCGTTTCACCCATCTGGCCGAGCGCTTCACCCTGGCCCATCTGGCAGGTCATATTTTGGTGGTGGCGGCGACCGACAACCTCGAAGTCAATGCGCTGGTTTATCAGAGTGCCAACCAGCTGGGTCTGTTCGTCAACGTGGTGGATGACCCCAAGCGCTCCAGCTTTATCTTCCCCTCGATCATCGATCGCTCGCCGCTGATGGTGGCGGTCTCCAGCGGCGGCAAGGCGCCGGTGCTGGTGCGCCTGTTGCGCGAGCGGTTGGAGAGCCTGCTGCCGCGCCATCTTGGCGGGCTGACCGAGCTCTCCGGCCGGGTCCGTGACAAGGCCAAGCGGGTGCTCTCCTCGATTTCCGATCGCCGCCGCTTCTGGGAGCGCGCCTTTGCCTCCAACACCCTCGCCAGCCTGATTGAAAAAGAGGATTGGCAAGGTGCCGAGCAGTGGCTGAGTGATGGCCTCGATCAGGCGAAAAGCGAAGTGGGCGAGGTGGTATTGGTCGGCGCGGGCCCCGGTGATCCGGGCCTCATGACCCTCAAGGCGCTGCAACAGATTCAACAGGCTGAAGTGGTGCTCTACGACCAGCTGGTCTCCGCCGAGATCCTCGATCTGGTGCGCCGCGACGCCACTCTGGTGTCGGTCGGCAAGAAGGCGGGAGCCCACAGCGTGCCGCAGGAGGAGACCAATCGCCTGCTGGTGGAATACGCCAAAGCGGGCAATCGGGTGGTGCGGCTGAAAGGGGGCGATCCCTTTATGTTTGGCCGGGGTGGCGAGGAGCTGGAAGTGCTGGCCGATGAAGGTATCCCCTTCTCGGTGGTACCCGGCATCACGGCCGCCGCCGGTGCCACCGCCTATGCAGGCATTCCGCTGACTCACCGTGATTACGCCCAGAGTGCCGTCTTTATTACCGGCCACTGCCAGAAAGAGGGCAAGGAGCCCGACTGGCAGCAGCTCGCCGCCACCAGTCAGACCCTGGTCATCTACATGGGGCTGATGCGCTCCGAGCATATCCAGCAGCAGCTGGTGGATCACGGCCGAAGCCAAGCCACCCCCATCGCCATCATCGAGCGCGGCACCACATCCCGCCAGCGGGTGCTGACCGGCACCTTGGCTGATCTGGCCGAGCTGGCCAAACAGGCGGTGAGTCCGTCGCTCATCGTCATCGGCGAAGTGGTTGCCCTACGCGATCGGCTGGCCTGGTTTGGGGAACAGGGCGGCGATCAGCCGCGCGCTAACCCGGATCTCGATGGCTGCGACCTCAAGCTGGTGCAGCTGGCCTGACCCGGAAAGAGATATTTGATGCGGCTGCCAGCGCGGCCGCGCACTGAACCACCCAGCGCCCCGAGCAGGCGCATAAGCAATGACCCGAGGACCAACATGGACCGTGAAAGATTGACGCACTTGCAGCAGCTGGAAGCCGAGAGCATCCATATCATCCGCGAGGTGGCTGCCGAATTTGAAAACCCGGTGATGATGTACTCCATCGGCAAGGACTCCTCCGTCATGCTGCACCTGGCCCGCAAGGCCTTCTATCCGGGCAAGATCCCGTTCCCCTTGCTCCACGTCGACACCGACTGGAAGTTCAAGGAGATGATCAAATTCCGCGACGAGACCGCCAAAAAGTACGGGCTGGATCTGATCGTCCACAAGAACCCGGATGGCCTCGCCATGGGCATCAACCCCTTCGTGCACGGCAGCGGCAAGCACACCGACATCATGAAGACCGAGGGGCTCAAGCAGGCGCTCAACAAATATGGCTTCGATGCCGCCTTCGGCGGTGCCCGCCGAGACGAGGAGAAGTCCCGCGCCAAGGAGCGGGTCTACTCCTTCCGTGACAAGTCCCACCGCTGGGATCCGAAGAACCAGCGCCCCGAGCTGTGGCGGGTCTACAACAGCCAGGTCAACAAGGGGGAGAGCATCCGGGTGTTCCCGCTCTCCAACTGGACCGAGCTGGATATCTGGCAATACATCTATCTCGAGAACATCGACATAGTACCGCTCTACTTCGCCGCTTACCGTCCGGTGGTGGAGCGCAACGGCATCAAGATCATGGTGGATGACGAGCGCATGCCGCTCACCGCCGAGGATGAGGTGAAGCAGGAGCTGGTGCGTTTCCGCACCCTCGGCTGCTACCCGCTGACCGGGGCCATCGAATCCGATGCCACCACCTTGCCGGAAATTATTGAAGAGATGCTGCTCACCACCTCGAGCGAGCGGCAAGGGCGGCTGATTGACCACGATCAGGCCGGCTCCATGGAGCAGAAGAAGCGTCAGGGATATTTCTAAGGAGTCGTCAGCATGAACAGCCATATTCAGACCGCCATCACCGAACAGGGCATCGAAGCCTATCTGCACGCCCAGCAGCACAAGAGTCTGCTGCGTTTTCTCACCTGCGGCAGCGTGGATGACGGCAAGAGCACCCTTATCGGTCGCCTGCTGCACGACTCCCAGCAGATCTATGAAGATCAGCTCAAAGCGCTGGAGTCCGACAGCCAGAAACTCGGCACCACCGGCGAGAAGCTGGACCTGGCACTGCTGGTAGACGGCCTGCAAGCGGAGCGCGAGCAGGGCATCACCATCGACGTGGCCTACCGCTATTTCTCCACCGCCAAGCGCAAATTTATCATCTCGGATACCCCGGGCCATGAGCAGTACACCCGCAACATGGCCACCGGCGCCTCCACCTGTGATCTGGCCATCATTCTGATCGATGCCCGCAAAGGCGTGCTGGATCAGACCCGCCGCCACAGCTTTATTGCGAGCTTGCTCGGCATCAAGCAGTTCGTGGTGGCGGTCAACAAGATGGATCTGGTGGAGTTCAGTCAGGAGGTGTTCGAGCGCATCAGTGCCGATTACCGCGAGTTCGCCAAGAAGCTCAGCGTCGACACCATCCATATCGTGCCGGTCTCGGCGCTGGACGGTGACAACGTGGTCAACCAGAGCGACAAGCTGGCTTGGTACGAAGGCGAAACCCTGCTCTCCCTGCTGGAGTCTGCCGAGGTTGAGCGCGAGCTGGAGCGCCACCCGGTGCGCCTGCCGGTGCAGTATGTGAACCGCCCCAACCTCGATTTTCGCGGCTTCGCGGGGACGCTCGCCTCCGGCATTCTGCGGGTGGGCGACCGACTTGCTGTGTTGCCGTCCGGCAAGGAGAGCACTGTGACCCGCATCGTCACCTTCGACGGGGATCTGGAGTACGCCCTGCCGGGTCAGGCCATCACAATCACCTTCGCCGACGAGATCGACATCAGCCGCGGCGACCTGCTGGTGGATGCGGCCAAGCGGCCGCAAGTGACACAGAATGTGCTGGCCCATATCGTCTGGATGGGGGAGGAGTCCCTGCAACCGGGCCGGGTCTACGACGTCAAGCTGGCCACCAAGAAGAGTCGCGGTCAGGTGGAGGGCATTCGCCATCGCATCGAGATCAACAAGCTGGACGAGTTGGACGCGAGTGAACTCAAGCTCAACGAGATCGGCCTGTGCGAGCTGAGCCTGACCGACCCGGTGGCGTTCGACCCGTATCAGGAGATCCGCGATACCGGCAGCTTTATCCTGATCGACCGGCTGACCAACGTCACCGTCGGCGCCGGCATGATAGTGGAAGGCTTGGCCGCGAAAGTGGTAAAAGGGCACTACAGCGAGTTCGAAATCGAGCTCAATGCGCTGGTGCGCAAGCACTTCCCGCACTGGCAAGCCCTTGCCATCGGTAACGACACAAGCAAGGAGTAAGCCCATGACCTGGCAACAATTCCTGGTGCTGGGTCTGCTGGCTGCTCTCGTGGCCCTGCTGATCCAGGGCAAACTCCGCCCGGCGCTGCTCTTCTCGGGCGCCGTGCTCATCACCTACCTGAGCGGGCTGGCGGATATCAATGCTGTGGTGGCGGGCTACACCAACAGTGCCCTGCTGACGTTGGTGCTGTTGCTGCTGGTGTCGCTGGCGGTGGAGAAGACCCGCATCATGAGCTGGTTCGCCAATCTGGTGGGCACGGGTTCATTCAACAAGGTGCTGGTGAAGGTGTGGTTCTCCACCGCCTTCCTGTCGGCCTTCGTCAACAACACCGCCGTGGTGGCCTCCATGCTGGGAGCAGTCAAACGCAACCCCAACCATGCGCCGTCGCGGCTGCTGCTGCCCATGTGCTTCGCGGCCACCTTTGGCGGGGTGCTGACCCTGATCGGCACCTCCACCAACCTGATCGTCAACAGCTTCCTCATCAAGATGGGGGCGCCGCCGCTCGGCATGTTCGACTTCTTTATGGTGGGAGCGGGCACCCTGCTGACCGGTCTGGTGGCCGTGCTGCTGTTTGCCCGTCACCTGCCGGAGCAGGATACCGAGATGAGCCGCGAATCCGGCTACTTTCTCGAAGCCAAGGTAGGCGCCGGTTCGCCGCTGGCGGGGCGCAGCGTCAAGGAGAACGGCCTGCGCAGCCTGAAAAGCCTCTATCTGGCGGAAATCATTCGCGGCGATCAGGTGATCTGCCCGGTGCAGCCGGAACACGAGCTGCACGAAGGGGACGTGCTGCTGTTTTGCGGCGATGTGGAGAGCGTCGGCGTATTGCAGGAGATGAAGGGGCTGGATCTCTACGGCCAGCACCGCCTCAACGGCCAGCATCTGGTGGAGGTGATCGTCAGCCACAGCTCGCGGCTGGTGGGTCAGACCATCAAGGATGCCGAATTCCGTACCCACTTCGATGCGGTGGTACTGGCGGTGCGCCGCGGCGAAACCCAGCTCACCGGTGGCCTCGGCCAGATTGAACTGCACGCCGGTGATACCCTGCTGCTGGCTCCTGGCCCCCAGTTTGCCCGCAACAAGTCGCTGGGGCGGGAGTTTGTGGTGGTGAGCGGGCTGGAAGCCTCCACCCGTCTCGATGGCAAGCGCAGCGCCGCCGTGGTGCTGGGGTTTCTCGGGGTGCTGGCGCTCTCGGTGTTTGATCTGGTGCCGCTGTTCAAGGGCTTGCTGCTGATGCTGGTGGCGCTGCTGCTCACCCGCATTCTGACCCTGGACGAGATCCGCCGCCGCTTCCCGCTGGATATCTGGCTGGTGGTGGGCGGGGCGCTCGCCATCGCCGATCAGCTGGAAAAAAGCGGACTGGCCAAGCTTATCGCCGACTGGCTGATGGGGGAGTTCAACGGTGCCAGCCCCATCATCGCCTTTATCGGTATTTATGTGTTTACGCTGGTGCTGACCGAGCTGATGAGCAACAACGCAGCCGCCGCGCTGGCCTTCCCCATGGGTTACCAGCTGGCGCTTAGCATGGATGTCTCGACCATGCCGTTTATTCTGGCGGTGCTGTTCGGGGCGAGCTCCAGCTTTATCCTGCCCTACGGCTACCAGACCAACCTGATGGTCTATGCCGCGGGCAACTACAAGATGCCGGACTACCTCAAGCTGGCGCTGCCGGTCTCGCTGGCCTATAGCCTCGGGGTGATCGTGATGGTGCCCCTGCTGTTTCCGTTTTAAGGCGTGAGCGCCAATCAAGGAGTGTTGGGTGAGCAATGCTATGGCATCAGCACGTTGTCGGCTGAAAGTTCGAGGCGGCTCCCCGTGGTGCCGGACAGTTTAAGTTTTGAGGCGCGAGCGCCAATCAAGGAGTGTGGGATGAGCAATATCGTGTGGCACAAGCATGCCGTGGACAAGCAGAGCCGGGCCGAGCTTAAAGGGCAAAAACCGTTGGTGATCTGGTTTACCGGGCTCTCGGGGGCAGGCAAATCCACCCTGGCGGGGGCGCTGGAGCAGGCGCTGGCGGCACAAGGCAAGCACACCTATCTGCTGGATGGGGACAATGTGCGCCACGGCCTCTGTGGCGATCTCGGTTTCGATGATGCAGCCCGTCAGGAGAATATCCGCCGGGTCGGCGAGGTGGCAAAACTGATGGTGGATGCGGGCCTTATCGTGCTCACCGCCTTTATCTCGCCGTTCCGTGCCGAGCGGGCGCTGGTGCGCAGCCTCTTGGGCGAAGGTGAATTTGTCGAGGTATTTGTCGATGCGCCGCTCGCCGTCTGTGAAGAGCGCGATCCCAAAGGACTTTACAAGAAGGCTAGGGCAGGGGAAATTCGCAATTTTACCGGTATCGACTCCGCCTATGAGGCACCAGAGCAGCCGGAAATCCATCTGCTTAATGCCGGTAAACCGGTAGATACGCTGGTGGAGGAGTTGCTGACCGCCCTGCGGCAGGGGAACTACCTGTAGTTGGATCGGAAGAACCTATAACAAGCGCCCGGCAGCCGGCCAGTTAGCTACCACAGGCGCTGCTAGGCTGGAAGCAACCACTATAAGAAAAATCTGGGTCATTATCGTAAAACCCATAAATACAGCTTCTTATAGTGGCACCGGCAAGTCTTGAGCCACTCCGAGGCGGTCGATAGCAACCCCGCAAGGGGATCTTCCGATCCTTGCTTATATCGCGGCGGGGTTATTCGCGATTGTCAGAATACGCAGCGCTATTCGAACCTACGGGCTTAAAAAATAAACGAAGCGCATAGGGGGTTTAATTCGCTGCGAATCACACATGAAGTTTTGTCAGAGAGCATTAGAAATAAAAATCACTAAGTTTTTTTAGTTCTCGGTTAAAGCCATTAATATCTGGTGACTCCAACGAAAATGTAAAGTCCAATTTTATTTGCTCACCATTTCGCGCGATGCTATTCAAGGCTTCAGGAATTTCAAAATAGACACGGTTAATAAAAAGGTCGATTTTTGAAAGAGGGTCATCTGCGAAGCCTGACAAAATCCTTAGTATTGGCTCAAATTTTTCATTGACCTCTAATGTGGTAAATGAAAGCTTCCAGTTGATAATTTGTTCATAAACTTCTAGCAATCTCTGGCAGACATGCTGTATTTTGCGATAATCACCTTCTTTTCCTAGTTCGCCCAGCGACTTGATTGCAGCATCATTGATCAAGGTCGTTGTGATTCTGATCAGTTTAAGCATTTCGTGATTGTGTGCTGTAATCCAGTTAAATACTTCTTGCGGCTCTTCAATTTCAACAACATTGTTAAAAGAAATTCCATATTCTAGGTCGAATTTTTTATGCTCCAAGCGGTCTAGATATTCTTTACATAGAAAAGCAAAAAGTAAGTATTCCCAGCCATCTGGTTTTTCAATGACTAACCTTGCTGCTTTAGGTGGAAAGAGGTTTGAAGGCAGATTGACTTCATTAACCTTCATTTTTTTCCTTGCCTCTAAAGCCTCCATAAAAAGATAAGGTATTTGTTGGAGCAAAGCTGATTTTATGTCTGAGGCTGAGTCGAATTTGTATACCCAGTTTGACTTAAAATGTGAAACGGTTTCAACAAACTCGAACACTTTTTTATTTTCTACGTGGCTTGAAAAGTCAGCATCTGGGTTATTTCTCCAAATAGGAAGGATATTCATGACGCCAGTATTTATAAATACGTAAACAGGTATTCCTTTTCTTTTTGCTTCTAAATACTCTAGGTTTGTTATTGACTTTCCATTGTCAGTTTGAAATCCGTAGCGACCACCAATTATCAGTACAAAGATGTCTGCTTTCTCTCGAACATTTCGGAGACAATTAGAAATAGTATCTGTGTCAGGAGAAACTGGGAATGAGTTATATTCTGACAATACAGGTTCGAGACCAAATGTTTGGATTAAATCCTTGATGTCAGATCGAACTTGGCCTAAGTCGAAACACGTTGAGCTGACAAAAACTGCTGGTTTATATCCAACTGGCATATTTTATCCTCACATTTTTTATACATGCGTTATAGCGTTTAGTTTAAGGAATGCTTTATCCTGTTTCATCTCATATGTTGGACTTTGCACGCTCTGCACCAACCAGCAAAAACCACGCTACCGCCCCTGAATGTCAGCCTCCAGTCTGCTACTTGTTACCTGCGTTTTGGCACTGGTTTGGCTCATGGCTGACTCCTGCGAGAGGCCGCCAAGCGGCTATGTTACCGAACGGGGCTGGGGTGAAAAGCGCAAGCGGGCCGTTTCCTGCGCAAGATCAACAAATTAGTCATTAATGGGTTTAAATGTGGTCGCTCAACCGCTTGGGCCCATCAGCGCAGGGGAAAATCGGACGGTGAAGCGGGAGTCTCTCCCTCTTTTTGGCGAACACTAAAAAACCCTATGGGCCTGCGGGCCCATAGGGTTTTGCTGCGCTGATTGTTTGGGTTGTGGTTATCTGGCTTGGCGTACCGGCACGGCGCGGGTGGCGGCCACTTCGTAGCGGCTTTGGCTTGCCGGAGCCCCCTTCTGGAACTGGCGTACCAGCCGGTCGAGATCGCTCAACTGGTTGACCAGCTGGGTGATGCCGTGCACGGCGTGCTGGCTGCCGACGCTGGAGTCATCGGCCAGGGTCTTGATGCTGAGCACGTTGCGGTTGATCTCGGCGGTAACGTGGGACTGCTCCTGCACCGCCTGGGCAATCTGGCTGCTGCCGGAGGCGACCTGCTGCAGCATATTGTTGATTTGCTGGAGTATGTTGCCGGTCGCGGTGGCCTTCTGCTGGCAACTGTCGGCAAGTTGGCAGCCCTTCTCCATCGCTTGCTCAGCCTCGCCAGAGCTGTTTTGCAGCTCGGTGATCATCTTCTGGATCTCGCTGGTCGAGGATTGGGTCTTGATGGCGAGGGTGCGGATCTCATCGGCCACTACCGAGAAGCCGCGACCCGCTTCGCCAGCCCGGGCCGCTTCGATGGCGGCATTGAGGGCCAGCAGGTTGGTCTGGTTGGCGATGTTGTTGATCACATCGAGGATGCCGTCGATATCGCGGCAGTGGCCGACCAGCGCACTGATCACGCTCTTGGAGGTGATAAGTTCGCTGTTCATGCCCGCCACGGCAGCCACGGTTTCGGCCACGCTACTGTTGCCGCTCTTGAACAGCACGGCCGTTTCATCCAGCAGGCTGGAGGAGTCAGTCGAGCTTTGTGACACCTCGCGAATGGACTCCGACATTTCGGTCACGGCGGTCGCTACCTGATTGGTTTCGGCCTGCTGCTGTTGCAGGTTGTCGGTGATGGATTCGGCGTTGCGCAGATCCCCCTCGGCGGCTTGCAGGATCTTGCTGCAAGTCTGTTGGGTGCGGGCCAGCACGGCGTTGAACTCGGCCTGATTCATCACCATCGAGAGTTCGATGGCGGCGATGTTGTCCACCTTGTTGGTATAGAGCAGCTGCATCAGCGGGTTGTCAAAGCGGCTGCGGGCCATCTTGTTGAGCTTGCCGAGGCGACGGGAGAGGGCATTCAGGGTGATGGCCGCTATCGCCAGCGGCAGGGCGGCCAGCGCCAGTTGCCAGTTCATATCGTGACTGTAGCCCAGCGCAAACATGGCGAGCAGGCTCAGCAGCAGACAGAGGTTGATGGCCAGGGTATGGGAGAAGGTGGGCAACTTGAGCGCCAGCGGCAGCTTGTTGTTGCGCAGCTCGGCATAGACCTTCTCGGCCCGCTGCTTGATCTCCTCGCTCGGGGCGGTGCGTACCGACTGATACTCCACCACCCGGCCACTGGCATCCTTGATGGGGGTGACAAAGGCGCTGACCCAGTAGTGATCGCCATTCTTGCAGCGATTTTTCACCGGCCCCATCCAGCTCTTGCCATCCCTGATGTGACCCCACAGATCGGCAAAGGCCTGTTTCGGCATGTCAGGATGGCGCACCAGATTGTGGTGTTCCCCCTTCAGCTCGTCGAGCGAGAAGCCTGCAATATCGCAGAACTCATCGTTGGCGTAGGTGATGCGGCTCTCCAGATCCGTGGTGGAGATGAGGCTCTGGTGGTCTGGATAGAGACGCTCTCTTTGGGTAACCGGTTGATTGATTCTCATGGCCTTGCTCCCGAGCTGTGGTGGTTAAATTTTGATCTGCATCAAGACGTGTGCAAAGGGCGGGCCAGCTGGCAAAAGCTAATGATTGATGTGTTATTAGTGTCGTTTTGGCAGGAAAAGACCGTTGCTGTTTGCAATATGCAACGGAGCAGGCGGGGTGTGCCTCTGCGGCATCTGCAATTTGCAACCTATTCTGGACAAGCCCATGAGCTTGGAGCCAGCAGCTTGATGCGAAGGAGCCATGAACCGACGGGGCATCCGCTGCCCCGCCAGAGATCAGGGGAGAGGGTCGGGAGCGGGTGAGGAGGGGGGGCTGACGAGCTGCATCACTTCAATCTGGATACCCTGCACCAGCACGGTTTTCAGATCCTGCAGGTACTCCTCCAGCGGCGACTCTTGCAGCAGCTGGGCGAGCTCGTTGCCCACCGGGGTGAGGCGGTAGTAGAGCAGGGTGATGTTGTTCTGCTTGCACTGCAGCCGCCAGCGCTGGTTGCCAAACTCCAGCTCGACCCCATCGGCGGGCAGCGGGCCGGACTCCAGCTCCGCGCGATGCAGCAGCCCCAGCTCAAACAGTTGCAGCAGGGCGTTGTAGGGCAGTCGGTATTTGCCAAGGCCAAGGCGCGTTGCCTTGGCGCGACTCAGCAAACTGGCCCCCTTGTGCAGCCCCAGCAGCAGTCGCTGCTCGTCGCTGCCGGTGTAGTGGCAGGTCAGTGAACAGATGCGCTGGAACAGCTGGGCCTCGCGCTGGGTCATCTCTTTGAGGGTGGCGAGCGCCCGGATGGAGAAGCGGCCCGGCGTGGCGACTTCCAGCGCGAAGATCCGCCCCCACAGCTGCTGCATCGGTACCATGCTGATATCTTCCGCCAGTTGCAGGAAGCGGGTCAGCCAGTCGCTGTCCATCTCGCCGCCGGCAGCGGTCTCTTCGCAGTGACGGGAGGCCATCACCATGATGGCTTCCAGATTGCGCTGGCGGGCGGCCTGATCCGCCAGATGGCGAAAGGTGGCGCGCTGTTCGAAGGTGCTGTCGGTGTTGCGGGTGAGCATGCCGTCGATACCGCGACTGCGGGCCAGACGCAGGGTCTGCTCCTGGCTGCTCAGGATCGAACTCTCTTTCTTCGGGGGGGGGAGGTCTGCCATGCTGACTCCATTCGCACAGGTTCTGGAGCTGAATGTTACTCCAACCGGGATGCCAAGATAACAAAGCGGCCTCCGTGGAGGCCGCTTTTTTTGCAACGGGAGGATTACTCCTCGTAGACGCTCACCTCGACCGCTTCCATCGAATAGGAGGCGGTGGCCATCTCGTGGCTGGAGCTGACCGTGCGCATCTTGCCCTTCACCCAGATGGCGTCCCACAGATCATCCACCGGCGCACCCTTGGGGTAGCTCACATAGATCACCTGATTGGTGGGGGGCGGAGGCACATGGATGCAGGCGCCGAAGTAGGGTACCAGCAGGAAGGCGGTGATCTTCTTGGCATCCCCTTCCAGCGGCACTACGAAGCCCGGAATGCGCACATCCTGGTTGTCCAGCTTCTTGTTTACCCCGCCCACCGGTTGCGGAACCGACATGGGATCTTCGTGATTGACCTGGGGCGGTGGCAGCAGTTTTTCCCCTTCCGGGATAAGCACATCCCAGTCGATGGTCTTGTAGTCGGCGGCCAGGGCGGGCAGCACCAGCAGGCTGGCGAGCAGCGCCACAATTTTCCACTTCATCATCTGTCCTTCTGTTTCTATTTTGGGCGTCTCGCTAGACGCGAATGCTCATGCCATCGCTCAGGCTGTAGCGGTAAGCGCGGGCGGCAGGGAGCAGGCCGATCACCATGCCTGCCAGCCACACTACCCCCAGCAATTGCCACTCGTAGGTGCTCGGCAGCCCCAGACTCAGTTGCAGGCCATAGTGGCTGAGCAGCCAGGGCGAGGCAAGCCCCTGCCCCAGATAGAGCACGGCGACCCCGAGAGCGATACCGACCGTGGTCAGCGCCATGGCCTCCAGCGCCAGCAGCAGGAACAGGTGGGCAGGGCCCGCGCCGAGGGATCGCAAAATAGCGAGCTCCCGGCGCCGCTCGTTAAGCCCTGCCAGCAGGGTAGTCAGCATGCCGATAAGGCCCGCGACTACCACGAAACCGGCGATGACCGAGAGGGCGGTTTCCGCCACGCTCATCAAGCTCCACAGCTCCTGCAGGGCGGCCCCCGGCAGGATCGCCATCAGCGGCTCCTTGGGATAGGTGTTGACGCTGCGCTGCAGCTGGAACGCCAGGATCCGGTTGCTCAGCCCCACCATAAAGGCGGTGATGGTTTTCGGGGTGAGATCCTGCGCCAGTGCCTGCTCCGGCGTCACGTTCTTGCTGTGGCGGCCGGTATCCCAACCAAGATGGATCGCCTCTATCCCCGCCAGCGGCACATGGATGGTGCGATCGATGGGCGTGCCGGTCGGCGCCAGAATACCCACCACCTTGAACGGCAGGTTGTCGTGCTGGCTGAACGAGGTGTTGCCAGCACCGTGGGCGATGACGATGGATTGGTCGAGGTGATAGCCGAGCTTCTCGGCCACCTGAGCGCCGAGCACAGCTTCAAACGGCGTGTCGAAAGGCCGTCCTTCGCGCAGTTGCAGCGACTGCTGCTGACCGTACTTCAGGTGAGTGAAGTAGTCACCATTGGTGCCGAGCACCCGAAATCCCTTGTGGGAGTCACCAAGGGAAAGCGGGATGGTCCAGGCGACGCCCGGTTTCTGTTTGATGGCCTGATAGGAGTCCCACCCCACGTTGTTGGTGGGGTTGCCGATGCGAAACACCGAGTAGAGCAGCAGGTTAACCTGACCGGAGCGGGCGCCGACGATGAGATCGGTTCCCGAGACGGTGTTGGAGAAGCTTTCGCGGGCCTGGGTGCGCACCCGCTCCACCCCGAGTAGCAGGGTGACGCTGATGGCGACGGCCAACAGGGTGAGCCCGGCGGTGAGTCGGCGGGCCCAGAGACTTTGCAGGGCGAGCTTTAGCATGATGCCCTCCGGTTGAGCTGTTGCAGGTTTTCTACCCGCGGGAACAGGGGTTCGAGATAAGGGTCGTGGCTGACGAAGATCAGGGTCGAGCCCTGCTTGTCGCACTCCTCGAACAACAGCTTGATAAAGGCCGCCCGGTTGTCGGTGTCGAGGGCCGAGGTGGGCTCGTCGGCAATCACCAGCGGTGGCGAGCCGATCAGCGCCCGTGCGGCTGCAACCCGCTGCTGCTGGCCGATGCTGAGTGCATGGACGGGGCGATGCAGTGCGTCATCCGGCAGTTGCAGCTCCGCCAGCAGACGGCGCGCCTCCTGCTCCGGACTCCCTTGCAGGCGGGCCCGTTTGGCAGGCGAGAAGGTGAGGGCCGCGGTCACGTTGTCCTGCACCGAGAGAAAGGGCAGCAGATTGAACTGCTGGAAGATATAACCCAGATTGGCCGCCCGGAAGTGGTCACGGGCACGGCCAGAGAGCCGGGCCAATGGTTGGCCCAGCACCTCCAGGGTGCCGTGGTTGGCGGTCTGGATCCCGGCCAGCAACCCGAGCAGGGTCGATTTGCCGGAGCCCGATGGGCCCTTGATAAAGACCCGCTCACCCTCGCGGATGGTGAGGGCGGGCAGATCGAGTACAGCGTCGCCACCTGGCCAGGAAAAGGCCAGATCGCGGATCTCAACCACGGCTTTTTTCATGGCGTTACCAGCTCAGCTTGTTGGCGGACGGGGTCAGCTCGCCCGCGGTCTGGCCGGTAGGCAGAATGCCCTGCACGCTCAGCTTCTCAAGGCTCGGATAGACGCTGAAGAGGGTCGCCTCAAGGCCGGTCAGTTTGGCTGGTGTAGCGCAGGTGTAGGTGTACATGGCGCCCATATCGGCGTGACCCGCTTCGTCATGATCATGGTGGTCTTCATGTTTGTCGCTGGCAGCCTTGTCATGGTCATGGTCATGGTCATGGTCATGGTCATGGTCATGGTCATGGTCGTGATCATGCTCTTCTTTGGCGGCTTGCAACTCCTGCTGGGTCAGTTTGCAGCCAGCGGCCGGGTCGAAGCGGAACAGGGCGTCAGGTTGCTGGAGGCGGGCGACCGCCTTGGCATACTGCGCCTTCTCTTCATCGCTCTTGGCTGCGTGCTCGAAGCCCACCAGATCGGCTGCGGGTGCCTGCAGCTCGATCATCAATTGGTCGCCATCGACCACCAGATTGAGGTGGCCGTGGCCATGCTCGTGGGCGCCGTGGCTGTGGCTCTCGTGTTCGTCGTGATTTGCGTGTGCGCTAAAGGTGGCTACCGCCAGCAACAGAGTAACTGCTTTCATCTTTAATCCTTTTTTCAAAACAAATAGTGAACTTAAACAAAGGGATAGATAAAAACAGAGGCGGGCGGCGCACGGATGGCATAGCTGTGAAGCGTGGCGGTATCTGCCGAGCGTTGCATGGTTGCAACTGCGGGCAGAACAGAGGTCGAACCGGGGAAACAATAGGGGGTGGCGGTGATGACCTGTTTGCCATCCAGATGGAGGGCGCAAACCAGGCAGTGATGGTCGTCATGGCCGGGCAGGGCGGATTCAAACTGGTGCCGGGCAAGGGCAGGCTGCAGCCATAACCAGCCCAGCAGCAAGATCCAGATTTTCAGCTTGATACGACCCATAGACCCTTATGGAAAGGGCGCCATCAGCGCCCTTTCTCTCTGACTTAGAGATGGGACTTGATGAGCCCCATCACGGTAGCAATGTTGTTGGCATCGAGCTGGCCATCTTTGGCAAACAGCACCTTGCCCTCTTTATCCAGCAGGATGATCGCCGAGCTTTCCGGCGTCAGATCCCAGGCGTTGCGCGCCATGCCCTTGGCATCCAGCACCATGGCGGACCAGGGGAACTCTTTCTTGCTGTCCTCGGCACTGCTCTTCACGAAGCCGGAGGTGCCCCAGATGGCGTCATTGCTGTTGATGACGGTAACGGTCTGGTACTTGTCTTGCGGCAACTTGGCGGCCTTGATCGCCTCGATCATCGGGGCGTTCAGCTCCTTGGCACTGGAGCGACCGGCAATATGCTGGATCAGGAACACCTTGCCGGTGAGCGAGGTGCTCTGCCACGGCTGGTAACCGATATCCTTGCCGTTCAGTACCAGCTCGCCCTTGTCACTGACATTGACCAGCGGCACCGGGTTGCCATCCTTGAAGTTGTGAGCAAAGGCCAGAGATGGCAGCAGCGCCAAAGTAAGTACGAGATGTTTCATCCTGATGACACTCCATTTGTTATGTTATAACGAGTTTCGGATTGAGGGAATGGGCGAGCTTCATCCTAAACTGATCGGATCTGTTTAAAAAGTGTTAAATAAAATCGCAATTCAGAAGCGTCGGCGCCCCGCCAGTCAGGTGGTTGGCTGGCAAGGGCGGCTAGGATGGCATGACATCGATAAAAATCAATGAATTGGCTGCTGGTCTGAGCTGTCTGCGTCAGTAGAGCGATTCGCTGATGAGGGGGATCTTGGCCATGGTCATCTGCTGGGCCAGCAGGGACGAGCCGGTCAGCAGTACATGGCGCTGATTGTTGATCACCACCACATCACCGGGTACGCCACTGTCTGCCGTAATGGCCAACCAGGCAGGGGAGACGCTGCCGATGCTGATATCCGGATAGATGATGCTGAGCACATATTGCGGCGCCAGCTCCGCCAGCAGACTGGCCATCAGCAGCGCCTTCTCGTCGCTGTCGGCCTTGTTATCTTGCAGTGCCTGCAGCGGCGGCGCGAAGTGATCCAGCTGCTCCGGCTGAGTGGGGATGGCGTTTAGCCACTCCTGCAGCAGGCTGACGCTGGTGGCGAGATCCTTGGCCGCAAACTGCTGCGCCAGCGGCTTGAGATGCCCCTTGAAGTGGTAGAAGAGCTGGGAGTAATCGGGTCGCACGCAAGGCAGTTTGCGATTGGCCGGATGGACGCAGGGGATCACCCTCATCTGGTAGAAGGCATCCTCCTGATACTGCTGGTAGGCTTGCCAAAACAGCAGCGACTCCATGCTGTCGTCCCGCAGGGTGAAGGCCTGCTCCAGATTACGAAATTTGGTAGCGGTCTCGGGGCTGCTCTGATTGATCAGGTTGATGCTGTTGTAGAGCCGCGGGCTGATGTAGGCGTAAAGGGTCTCCAGCGGATTGGTGAGGGAAGCCTTTAGCAGGCTCATCTCGTGGCGACTGGCGGCCATCACCTGATCGTCGGTGGTCAGCTGGAAGTGCTTGCGCTGGCCATCGGTGGATTGCCACTGCCAGCTCATGTTGATCTCGCTGGCGTTGCTTGTAGCACCAAGAGTGGTGCAGAGAGTGAGGCTGAGCAAGAGCGCGGGGGTCAGCTTCATGGTGGTGCTTCCTGCCGTGGACGATAATTAACAACTAGGTGAGCCGGCACCACTTTGGTGATGTTTCGTTTTGTGATCTGGATAACAGATTGATGTGACTTTTAATTTAATTGTGAAATTAAGTCACTCTGGAGGGGTTATGAAGCCTTGGATCATAGTGTTGTTTGGGCTGCTCAGCCTGCCAGCCATGGCGGGTCAGGTGATCGTCAACAAGGGGATGTCCGTTGCGGATACCTTTGCTCTGCGTGACCAGCTGGTGCGCGAACACGAATGGCAGGAGTGGCTGCGCTACCAGCAGGCCATCAAGTGGCTGGAGGTGTTGCCGGTCAACTGCGAGCTGATGAGCCAGCCGGGCGGCGGCTATCGCTGTGGCGGTGATTACTATCGGCCTTACCAGAAAGATGGCCGTGAAATATACATTCAGGGCAATCCTGCCGGAGATGCAGCCGGTCAGCTGCCGCAAACACCGACAAAAAAGGCGCCATAAGGCGCCTTTTTTACAAGCCGAGTGATGCTTACTTGGCAGCGTAACGCTCGGCAGAGGTTTTGATCTCGGCTTCGGCAGCGGCCTTGTCGCCCCAGCCTTCCACCTTGACCCATTTGCCCGCTTCCAGCTCTTTGTAGCGCTCGAAGAAGTGCTGGATCTGGGCTTTCAGCAGTTCCGGCAGATCGTTCACATCCTGGATGTGGTCGTACTGCTTGGTCAGCTTGGAGTGCGGTACAGCAACGATCTTGGCATCTTCGCCAGATTCGTCGGTCATCTTCAGCACGCCAACCGGGCGGCAGCGAATGACGGAACCGGCCAGCAGCGGGTAGGGGGTCGGAACCAGTACGTCGACGGGGTCACCATCCAGAGAGAGAGTCGCGTTCACGTAGCCGTAGTTGCACGGATAGAACATCGGGGTAGACATGAAGCGATCGACGAAAATAGCACCGCTGTCCTTGTCGACTTCGTATTTGATCGGGTCGGCATTCTGCGGGATTTCGATGATGACATAGATATCGTCGGGCAGGCTCTTGCCGGCCGGTACCAGGTTCAGGCTCATGATAATTCCTTCGTTGTTAGTATCAGGTTTGCAGGCCGATATTATAGCGATGTGATGTTAAATGACCATATTTCAGCGGCTATCGCTAACAAAGAAGGGGGATGTTTCCTGTTTGCGGCGCGTTGATGTGTGCAGGATGCAACAAAACGGCTGTTTTGATGCCCTGCCGCTGACCTTGGTCACCGGCAGGGCATGTGAAGTGCGAGCAAAGGCGGTCAGAGCGAGTAGGGGAGTCTCGATTCGTTGACCAGTCGCGACAGGGCTGTCACTACATGAGGGTCAAACTGGGTGCCGGAGCGGGACTGGATATACTCCATGGTCTGCGCCAGCGTCCAGGGCTCCTTGTAGGGGCGCTTGCTGAGCAGGGCATCGAATACATCGACTACCGCCACAATCCGCGCCGACAGCGGGATCTGCTGGCCTGCCAGCTGCTGCGGGTAGCCTTTACCATCGAAGTGCTCATGGTGGCCCCGGGCGATCTCTGCCCCCAGCGAGAGGTAGCTGGTTCCCTCCACCATTTCGCCCGCCTTGTGCAGGATATTGGCGCCGATACCTGCGTGCTGCTCCATGATGGCCCGCTCTTCCGGGTCGAAACGGCCGGGCTTGTGCAGGATATGATCCGGGGTGCCCACCTTGCCCACATCGTGCAGGATGGAAGCCATGCCGATCATCTCGACAAACTCCGAGGTCAGCTGCTCGGGATAGGCCGCCATCTTCTTCAATTCGGCCACGATGGCATCCGAGAGCTTCTGTACCCGCAAGACATGCTCGCCGGTATCGGAGTCGCGAAACTCCGCCAGCGCCGCCAGTGCCACCACGGTGGCCTCTTGGGCGCGCAGCAACTGGTTGTAGAGATAGAGGTTGTCGTAGGCCGCCGAGATGCGCTGGCAGAAGACATCCAGCAGATCGCATTCGAGGGGATCGAGAGGCTGGGTCGGGGTAAAACTCAACACGAACTCGCGACCATTCTGGGCGGCGATATAGAGGGAGTCCTGCGGGTGTTCAAAGCGGTTGCTGCGCGCCGCCAGTGCCTTCAGAACCGAGTCATTGAGGGTGGGGAAGTCGGTGATCTTGCCATCATCCAGCAGAGTCTCGTAGTCGCCGGTGGCGGCGAGGATCTCCAGCCCCTGTTCGCCGGGACGGCGCTCGGCGCAGATAGCCCCTTCGGTGCCCACATCGAGAATGGCGCTGATCTGTTTCAGCACGCCGGAGGCAAACTCCTTGAGTGAATGAAGATGGTAGAGATCTCCCGCCCCTTCCAGAATTTTGCCGAGCCCCTGCCGGCTCTTGTCGATGGCACTGAGAGTTTCGTATGAACGAAGGGATGCGATGACGGTGGTGTACAGCTTTTGTACCGTCAGTTCGGTCTTGGTCTTGTAGTCATTGATGTCGTAATCGAGGATCACCCGCTGCTCGGGGGCCTGACCGGGCTGGCCGGTACGCAGCACGATCCGCACCAGCGAGTTGTGTATTTCGTTGCGGATCCTGTGCACCAGCCGCAGACCTGCATCTTCGGTCTCCATCACCACATCGAGCAGGATCAGCGCAATCCTGGGATTGGCCTCCAGCATGCGGCCAGCTTCGGCGCCGCTGTAGGCATTGAGCAGCTCCAGCGGGCGGGATTTGTAGTGAATGTTGGAGAGGGCCAGGCGGGTGGCATGATGGATATCCGGCTCATCATCCACGATCAGCACTTGCCATGGGTTGAGTGCCTTGGGGACCACGACCTCCTCATCATCGAGTTCGATGATGTCGTCGTCCAGCAAGATATCGTCCTTGTCTTGGGCACTGCTCATATCGGTTACGCCTCCGGCGCTCAATGAGTATGTGAACAGTATGCACGATCACATCCTCTCGGATCATCAGGATAAGTAGATATCGTGAGCTGGCTCCGCCTCTTTATCGCTACTCGAAAGGTTCCAGATACCCCTGGATCGACTTCTTCAACCAGGCCAACACCTTGCCGTGATAGGCGTTTTCCGCCAGATAGACCCCGTAATCCCGCCACTGCAGGCTGAACTTGTGTTTCAGGGTCAGCAGGGAGCCTTGTCGCAGCTGGCTCTGGATCAGTGGCGAGGGGAGTACCGCCCAGCCCAGTCCGTCCAGCACCGCATTGCGCATCAATTCGAAGCTGGAGAGGCCGATATGCTGGCCTCCCACAGGTAACAGGCTTTTTACCGAAAATTCATCTACATACGAGAGGGTTACCTGGGTGTGATCGGTCAGATCCTGCTGTTTGACCCGCTTTAGTCCGGCCAGCGGATGGCTGGGTGCCACCACCATCAGGGTGCGGATCGGGTTGAGCACGTCGATATTGAGGCCGCTGCGCTCCTGATCCTCGGTAATAAGGCCAAAGGCGGCATCGACGAACCCCTCTTCCACCAGCGCCGGTAGTTCGGGTGGGGAGGCGAGCACTAGCGAGATACTGGTACCGGGAAACTGATTGTGCAGGCTGGCCAGCATCTCGCGCCACACCGGCTCGGGAATGGCGTCATCGCGGGCAACCCGCAGCGCCACTTCGGCCCCAGAGGCGTAATGTTTGCACTTCTGCTGCAGGCTGTTGGCTGCCTGCAGCAGGCGAGTGCAATCATCAAGCACCAGCTCGCCGATCTCGGTCAGGCGACTCTGATTGGCGCCTCGTTCAAAAAGTTCGACGCCAAGCTCAACTTCCAGCGCCGCGATGGCGGTGCTGACGGCGCTGCGGCTTTTGCCGAGGCGACGGGCGGTGTTGGCAATAGAACCGCTATTGGCTGACTCTACAAAGAGTTCTATCTGATATAGCTTCATCTTTTACAGGCCATGACGGATTTTTTCACCATCACCTTAGCGTGCCGAACCAAGGCAAGGCAAACCTGTGGCGTCGGAATAATCGACGCTGAGCGATTGTCGCGAGTTGCTTCTCCCCGTTTACCATCTCTCCCGTCGAAGCAACAAAGGCATCTTATATGTTATTAAGTCGTATGTTTCTGGCCCGGCTGTTTTTGACCGGCTCCATCGTGACCGAGGTCGCCGGTACCTCCAGCATGGCCATGATCCCCGAGCAGGGAGCTGGCTGGATGAATTACATCCCGATGTGGCTGTTGATCGGCTTCTCGTACTGGTTGCTGGCGAAAGCCGCCAAAACAATCTCCATTGGTATTGCGTTTGCGCTCTGGGAGGGGCTCGGGATCACCCTGATCACCATAGTGTCGGTCATGTTCCTTGGTTACGATGTGACCGTTCAGGAGCTGATTGGCCTGGCTCTCGCGATAGTGGGGATTGTTATGGTGACCATGGGGGAGACCCATGATGAGCCTGCAGACAAGTCAGTAGAAGCGGAGGCCACTGCATGAGTCCGTTTGTGATTGTACTGGGCGCCGCACTGATCGATATCGGCGCCAACATGGCCATCAACCGCTCCAAGGGGTTTCGTTACAAGGGGTGGGGATTCCTGGGGATCATGCTGGTACTCGGCGCCTTTACCCTGCTCTCGGAAGCGGTAAGTGGCGGCCAGATTGACCTGGCTGTTGCCTACGCCACCTGGGGGGCTATCGGCATCGTCGGTACGGCGCTGGGCGGTTTGCTCTTCTTCGGTGAGCGGCTCAAGCCCATCGGCTGGGCTGGCATGATGGTGATGGCGCTGGCTGTCGTTATGCTGACTACCGCCTGATAACCTGAAGCAATAAGAAAAGCCGCCCGGTTGCAACCGGGCGGCTTTTGTTTGGCTGATTGCTTGGTCGATGCAGGCTCAGCGCGGCGCTTCGTAGAGCTCCAGCGGCAGGCCGTCGGGGTCGGCGAAGAAGGTAAAGCGCTTGCCGGTCAGCTCGTCCACCCGTACCGGCTCTACCTCGACCCGATGGGCCAGCAGATGGGCGATGACCCGGTCAAGATCGCTGACCCGAAAGGCAAGATGGCGCAGGCCGCACGCCTCGGGGCGGGAGGGGCGCTCGGGAGGCGAGGGGAAGCTGAACAGCTCCAGCTGGCTGCCGTCCGGCAGGGCCAGATCCAGTTTCCATGACTGGCGCGCTTCGCGCAGGGTCTCGGCGATGATGGGCAGCCCCAGTACCTCGTGGTAGAAGTGGCGCGAGCGTGGGTAATCGCTGGCGATGATGGCCACATGGTGGATGGCGTCAAACAACGGAAAGGTCATGGTGTTTCCTTGTCAGCAGCATAGTGAACGGGCAGCCTGCGCTGCCCGTGTCGTTGATCTAGTTGAAGAAACCGCCGAACCAGTCATCCAGTGCACTGCGCGGCGACGCACTGCTGGCGCAACCGGCCGGGGAGCCCATGGTGGATGCCTTGGCCGGCACCTGCAGGCTGCCTGGGCAGTCGCTGGCGACGCGGGTGCCGCTGGCGCGGGAGAAGTTGGCCCAGGTGACCCCTTCCGGCATCTTCAGTCCCAGACTGTTGACGCCGCGCTGGCTCATGTAGCCGCTAAAGAGCTGCAGGGCACCGCTGGCACCGGTCAAACCTGCCGGGGTGTTGTCGTCGCGACCGACCCAGATACTGACCAGCTCGTTGTTGTCCATCCCGGCAAACCAGGAGTCGCGCAGCTCGTTGGTGGTGCCTGTCTTGGCCGCCATGGTGGCGCCCTGGAACTTGGCACTGAGGGCGCGGGCCGTGCCCTGACTCACCGTCTTGGTCATGGCGAACAGGGTCAGCCAGCTTGCTTGCTGGTCGGTGACCCGCTTGGCGGTTTGATCATGCTGATAGAGCAGGCTGCCATCTCCGTTCACCACGGCGCGAATGGCCGACAGCGGCTGGGTCAGCCCCTGATTGGCGATGGGCAGATACATCTGGTTCACCTCCAGCGGGGAGAGGGCGACCGCCCCCAGCACCAGCGACGGATAGGGCTGGATCTCCTGCTGGACTCCCAGCTTGTGTAGGGTATCGACCACTTTCTCCAGCCCCACCTGCAGACCCAGATTGACGGTCGGCACGTTGAGGGAGCTGGCCAGCGCATCCATCAGCGGTACGCTCTGGCGGAACTTGCGATCGTAGTTTTGCGGCGTCCAGACCTGACCATCCTGACCGCGAATACGGATCGGCTGATCTTTGAGCGGGGTCGCCAGGGTCAGGCCGTTGGAGAGACCGGTCAGGTAGACCGCCGGTTTCACCAGCGAGCCGATCTGGCGGCGGGCATCCAGCGCCCGGTTGAACCCGGCGTAGCGGGGATCGCGGCCCCCCACCAGCGCGACCACTTCGCCCTTGTGCCAGTCGGAGACCACCATGGCCGCCTCCAGCTTCTTTTTGCCGCGCAGTTTCTCGATATCGGCGAGGCCCGATTCGACCGCGCGCTCGGCCGCATGCTGGGCGATGGGGTCGAGGCTGGTGAAGATCTTGAGGCCAGACTGCTTGAGCAGATCGGCGCCGAAGCGGCTCTGGATCTCTCGCTTGAGCAGTCCCATAAAGGCCGGGGTGCGGCCATAGCTCATCTGGCCGCGGGCGATGATGCCGAGGGGCTGGCGGCTGGCCAGTTCATACTCGGCCTGGGTCAGGCTGCCGTGATCCATCAGCAGCTTCAGCACCAGATCACGGCGGGTCTTGGCCCGCTCCGGGAAGCGCCATGGGTCGTAATAGGAGGGGCCTTTCACCAGACCGACCAGCAGGGCGACCTGATCGATATCCAGCTCGTTGACCGGAATGCCGAAGTAGAAGTAGGAGGCGAGGCCGAAGCCGTAGACCCCTTGCGAGAAGTTCTGCCCCAGATAGACCTCGTTGAGGTAGGACTCCAGGATCTCGTCCTTGCTGTAGCGATAGTCGATCAGCACCGCCATATAGGCTTCCTGCAGTTTTCGCCACAGGCTGCGCTCACGGGTCAGGAAGAAGTTTTTGGCCAGCTGCTGGGTCAGGGTACTGCCCCCCTGCACGGTACGGCCCGCGATCAGGTTGGCGAACATGGCGCGCATGATGGCCACTGGCGAGACGCCGCCATGCTGGTAGAAGTCGCGATCCTCGGTGGTGAGCAGGGTCACCAGCAGGCTGTCGGGTACTTCGGCGATACGCACCAGCAGGCGATCTTCCCGATCTTCGGTATTGAGGCGATCGAGCAGCACCGGGTCCATCTGGGCGTAACCGAGCTGGCGCTGGTTCTCCAGCGACTGGATCCCCTCAAGGCGCGGGCCGTTGAAGGTGAGGCGCAGGCCGCGGGCTCCATCGGCGCCGTCATAGAACTCGAACGGACGGCGAATCAGCTCGATGCGGTTGCCGTTGATGGTGTATTCACCCGGCGTGTGAGGCTGGCGCACCTGCTTGTAGCTCAGCATGTTGAGCTCGCGCAGCATCTGGTCCCGCGACAGGCGCTGGCTGGGGTAGAGCTCCAGCGGGCGGCTGTAGACCATCACCGGCAGCTGCCACTTCTCGCCATCGAAGCGCTCGCGCACCTTGGTATCGAGGTAGATGCCAAACACCACCATAAAGGCCGCTACCACCAGGGAGAGCTTGAAGCCAAGCCAGAACAGCTTGCGCCAGATGGTGCGTTTGGGCGCTGCCTTCTTGGGGGCACGCTTGCGTCGTTGGGTTGCCATAAATCCTCTTTGCTTTCCTTTCTACTTGTTATGTCGCATTCGCGAACGTCCGAGCGGGATTAACCCGTCGAACCTAGATGCCCATCTTCTTCTTGGTGACCCTGGTCGGCATCGCTTCCAGCGGGTTATCCGGCCAGTAGTGGCGGGGATAGCGCCCCTTCATCTCTTTCTTCACCTGCTCGTAAGAGCCAGCCCAGAAGGCGGCCAGATCGGCGGTGATCTGCAGCGGTCGCTGGGCGGGGGAGAGCAGCTCCATCACCAGCGGTACCCGGCCATCGGCCACACAGGGGGTCGAACCTTGCCCGAACATCTCCTGAATACGTACCGGGATTACCGGTGCCTGCCCCGGCTGATAGCGGATCCGCACCCGGCTGCCGGTGGGCGCCGCAAAGTGGCTCGGCAGCGCCTCGTCCAGCCGTTTGGGCAACGGCCAGGGCAGGGATTGGCGCAGGATGTCGCCGAGGTTGAGCTTTTTCAACTGCTCCAGCCGGGTCATGCCGCTCACCGCTGGCAGCAGCCACTGTTCTAGGTCGGCCAGCAGGCTGTCGTCATCCATGGCTGGCCACTCCTCATCAGGCAGCCACTCACGGGCGCAGCGCAGACGGGCCAGCAGCCCTTCGCTGCTCTCGTCCCACGGCAGCACATGCAGCCCCTTGCGGCGGATGCCCTGCAGCAGGCAGCGCCCCTTCTGTTCATCCGAAAGGTCCGTCAGCGGTCGCTGGTTCAGCACCAGCTCGCCGATCACCTGCTGGCGCTCGGCGCGAACCCGCTCTTCCCGCTCATCCCAGTCGAACCACTGCCGTTCGCTTACCAGTTCCGGCAGCAGGCGTACCAGCTCGTCCAGATCGACCGGTTCGGCGATAAAGATGCGGCTGCCGCGATCGTTCTGCCCCATCTCGATGGCGATAAGGGCAGCTTGCCCCTGACAGGGATGACCTTCTACCAGATCGCAGCTCACCCCACCACTGAGTTGATAGCGACTGCCGCTACGCAGTTTGCCGATGCGATCCGGCCAGGCGAGGGCACAGAGCAGCCCCAGCCACTGGCCCTGTGCATTGGCAGGGCGGGCGCCAAGCCGTTCAAACCAGCGGGCAGCGTTCTGGCGCAGGGCGTTTTGACGGCGGTGGAACAGCACAGAGAGGCGCTCCGATCCTCGCAGATCTTCTTCCTGCAACGCCACCAGATAAGCGGCATCGGCGACAATCCCTGTCAGACCCTCTGACTCCAGCTCGCGGGCGCGCAGCAGCATGCGGGCGAGACGAGGGTGGGTACCGAAGGCGGCCATGGCACGACCAGCGGGAGTGAGTTGTTGCTCACCCTCCGGCTTCATGGCGCCAAGAGCCACCAGCAGCCGCTGGGCGCTGACCACCGCAGCGGCTGGAGGCATATCGAGAAGCGGCAGATCTTCCACCTTTGCCCCCCACTGGGCGGCGTCCAGCAACAGGCTGGTCAACTCCTGAGTGAGAATGTCTGGCGGGCTCTGCTCGGCGAGCCGCTCCTGCACTTCGTTGCTCCAGAGCCGGTAGCAGACACCGGGGCCGAGACGGCCAGCGCGGCCTGCCCGCTGGGTGGCGGAGGATTTGGCTATCTGGCGTGTCTCCAGTCGGGTGACGCCGCTTTTCAGATCAAAGGAAGCCCGTCGTTCCAGCCCGCTATCGATAACGACAGAGACCCCTTCGATGGTGAGGGAGGTCTCCGCCACATTGGTGGTGAGCACCAGCTTACGGCGGCCGGCAGGCGCCGGTTCGATGGCTGCCTGCTGGGCCGCCATGTCGAGACGGCCGTAGAGGGGGGCGAGGATCACGTCGTCCGGCAGTTTGTCTGCCAACCATTGCGCCAGCCGCTCGATCTCACCCTGCCCGGGCAGAAAGACCAGCAGGCTGCCGCGGTGGGCGGCCAGCGCTTCGAGTACCACGGCGCCGACCTGCGGTTCCAGCCACTGCTGGCGATTGGCGGGGCGGTAGTGATAGTCGATGGGAAAACCACGCCCCTCGGAGCGAACCACAGGGGCATCCGGCAACAAGGTCTCGAGTGCCATGCCATCCAGGGTTGCGGACATCACCAGTAGCTTGAGGTCATCGCGTAATCCCTGCTGGCTCTCGATGGCGAAGGCCAGCGCGGTATCGGCGTGCAGACTGCGTTCATGGAACTCATCGAAGATGACCAGCGAGACGCCAGTCAGCTCGGGATCCTGCTGCAACATCCGGGTCAGCACCCCTTCGGTGACGATCTCGAGCCGGGTCGCTGAGCTGGTGCGGCTCTCGCCACGCACCCGCAGGCCGATGCGCTCGCCCACCTTCTCCCCCAGCTGGCGCGCTAGAAAGCTGGCGATATTGCGCGCCGCGAGGCGCCTTGGCTCCAGCATGATGATGCGGCCGGGCAGCCGGTTCTGACGCACCAGCTCCAGCGGCAGCAGGGTCGATTTGCCCGCGCCGGGTGGCGCCTGCAGGATCACGCTGCTGTGGCTGTCGAGGGCGGCAAAGAGTTCGGGCAATACCGAAACGATGGGGAGCTGGGACAAAGCGATGAGCACCTTCTGTGGCAACCGGTAAAACGGCGCCTATTCTGCCACAGCCACCCGCGCTACCGTGAATGGATGTGCGGATATGGCCACTCTGGCGGGAGGCTGGCGAGACATGGCCGGATGGCTGCCATAGAATGGGCTCATCCAATGAGCGTGAAAAAGGCATTATCACCACATGGCCAAACTCTTCTTTGCCCTGCCCGTCAAGGAGCTCGCCCCCGAGCTCATCGCCTGGCGCGATCAGCTGCCCTGGCCCGGTCAGCCGGTGCCGCAAGCCAACCTCCACCTGACCCTCGCCTTTCTGGGGGAGGCTGACGAGTTGACCACCCGCCGCCTGATCGCCGCCGTGGAGCGTCAGCACTGTCCGCCGCTCTCCATCAGGCTGGATGAGACCGGCTGGTTCAGCCGGGCCAAGGCCGCCTGGATTGGCCCGAAAGAGTGGCCCAACGAGCTGACCGTGCTGGCAAAGGCGCTGCGCCGCCACGGCGAGAAGTTGCGCCTTGGCAATGGCGAGCAGGGTTATCGCCCCCACGTCACCCTGTCGCGCAAGGCGGTCGAGGCCCCTGCCATCCTGCCTGCCCCAAATTTTCTGCTGCAGGCCGATGAGTTCTGCCTCTATCAATCCATCTCGACCTCGGACGGGGTGCGCTACGAGCCGCTCGCCTGCTGGCCGCTGCGCGCCCGGGTAAAAGAAGATGCGCGGAGGGCTAACCCGTGATCTTTGATCCCCCCCTGCAATCGGGCCAGCTGGTGGCCCGCTACAAGCGCTTTCTGACCGATGTGCAACTCGATAACGGCGAGGTCATCACTATCCACTGCGCCAATACCGGTGCCATGACCGGCTGTGCCGATCCGGGCACCCGGGTCTGGTACTCCACCTCCGATAACCCCAAGCGCAAGCTGCCCAACAGCTGGGAGATCGCCGAGAGCCCGGCGGGCCACTTTATCTGCGTCAACACGGCGCGCGCCAACCAGATTGCCCGGGAGCTGATCGAGCAGGAGGCCATCGCTCCGCTGGCGGGTTACAGCCGATTGCGCACCGAGGTGAAGTATGGCGAAGAGAACAGTCGCATCGATCTGTTGCTGGAAGATGACGAGAAGGGCAATTGTTACATCGAGGTAAAATCGGTCACCCTGCTCGACGAACGTGAAGATCCGGGTATGGGCTACTTCCCCGATGCGGTCACCGCCCGTGGTGCCAAGCATTTGCGCGAGTTGATGGCGATGAAAGCGGCGGGCCACAGGGCCGTGCTGCTCTTTATGGTGTTGCACTCCGGAATAAGCCGGATGCGCCCTGCAACCCATATAGATCCGCACTATAGTCTGCTAATTGAGCAGGCAATCGCGGCGGGGGTTGAAATTTTATGCTATCGGCCCCATGTTGGGGTGCAAGGCATGGTGGCTCAAGGGTTTATCCCGTTTGAATCTGGTCACCTGTTACCCGATGGGAGTGCATAAATATTGGAGTGGGTAACATTATTGGTACGGCTCGTTTGCTTACCCGTTACCCTTCTGCTATAGATGTCGCCCTCAATTTATGGATGGCACGGGTAGCGTGCTGAATTAGGAGACAGGGCATGCCAACAGGCGAAAACAGGAAATCTCTGGGCCCCCTGGCCATTGCGGGTGTCGCGCCTTACCAGGAAAAGCCGGGTGAGGAGTACATGAATGACCAACAAAAGGCGCATTTTCGCAAGATCCTGGGTGCCTGGCGCAACCAACTGATGCAGGAAGTTGATCGTACCGTCGACCATATGAAAGACGAGGCTGCCAACTTCCCGGATCCCGTGGATCGTGCCGCGCAAGAAGAAGAGTTCGCTCTTGAACTGCGTACCCGCGACCGTGAACGCAAGCTGATCAAGAAGATCGAGAAGACCTTGCAACTGCTTGAAGACGATGATTTCGGTTACTGCGAACACTGCGGTATCGAGATCGGTATCCGTCGTCTGGAAGCCCGTCCGACTGCCGACCTCTGTGTCGATTGCAAGACGCTGGCCGAGATCAAGGAAAAACAGATGGCCGGTTGATCCCGACCCTCTGGTATATGAAAAAGGGAGCTCGCGGGCTCCCTTTTTTATTGAGCTTTTGGCGGTCGCGCCCCAGAATGCAGCCTCAATGAATCGCTTACCCGAATAGTCATGCCAGTGAATTCCCCGTCCTCACCCCTTGTGCGCCCCTATGTCGGCCGCTTTGCCCCCTCACCCTCAGGCCCGCTTCATTTCGGTTCGCTGATCGCCGCCCTCGGCAGCTTTTTGCAGGCCAGAGCGCAGCAGGGACGCTGGCTGGTGCGCATCGAAGATATCGATCCGCCGCGGGAGATGGCAGGGGCTGCGGCCCTGATCCTCAAGACTCTTGAGGCATATGGCCTCGAGTGGGATGGGGAGGTGATGTTCCAGAGTGCGCGCCACGGCCGTTATGACGAGATCATCGACCAGCTCTATCGGGCGGGGGACCTCTACTGGTGCCGCTGCACCCGGCGCGAAATCATGGCCGCAGGCGGTCTCTACAGCGGCCACTGCCGCACCCTCGGGTTTGCGGCCGAAGGTTGCGCCGCCCGGCTGCGCCAGCACCATCCGGTCTACCACTTCGACGATCGTTTGCAGGGCCATATCGCGGTCCCGGCGGCGCTCGCCGAGGAGGATTTCATTATCCGCCGCCGCGACGGGCTCTACGCCTACAACCTGGCGGTGGTGGTGGATGATATGGACAGCGGCATCACCGAGATAGTGCGCGGCGCCGATCTGCTCGAACCCACGGTGCGCCAGATTGCCCTCTACCAGACCCTGGGGGCACCGGTGCCCGACTGGGTGCACCTGCCGCTGGCGGTGCTGGCAGATGGCAACAAGCTCTCCAAGCAGAACCATGCGCCGGCCCTGGCGCTCGATGAGGTGCGCCCGGCCCTGTGGCAGGCGCTGGACTTCCTCGGCCAGTGCCCGCCGCCCGAGCTGATGGCAAGCCGGATCGACGAGATCATCGAGTGGGGTATCGCCAACTGGCAGCTCGAACGGGTGCCCGCTAGCGAGAAGATCCCGCTCGCGGATTGCTGAGTCGACCAGGTAATTTTTGTTTGATTGAGCGTAAATTGCCGCTGTTGATTGTGATTTTATCGGGATGATCCGTTTCAAACGGGATCAATTGTCAGCACGGTTTTTCATTTGGTTAGGCGTGAGCTATCATAGGCCGCTATTTTTTGGCCTCCCGTCAATTTAGAAGTCATGAAGAGGTGTACCATTTTTTCCCAGATCGCAAACTTTTGCCGCAAGGTGCTCGGCAAGGAAGACGGCGAGCAGTCGGTGGAATCCCCCATTCCAGCCCGTGTCGCCGGTCAACGTCGTACCTTAAGCCGTGATCAGCACCCTATTTCGCGCAAAGAGATCAGCGAGAATGCACTCAAGGTGCTCTATCGCCTGAACAAAGGGGGCTATGAGGCCTACCTGGTCGGCGGCGGAGTCCGGGATCTGCTGCTCGGGAAGACGCCCAAGGATTTCGACATCGCAACCGATGCGACGCCGGAGCAGATCAAGGCGCTGTTCAGCAACTGCCGCCTGATTGGCCGTCGTTTCCGCCTGGCCCACATTGTCTTTGGTCGTGACGTGATCGAAGTGGCCACCTTCCGGGGTCACCACCATCAGGTCAATACCAGCAAACATGTGTCGGCCCAGTCTGATGAAGGCATGCTGCTGCGCGACAACGTCTACGGCACCATCGAAGAGGATGCCGAGCGCCGCGACTTTACCGTCAACGCCCTCTACTACAGCGCCAAAGATTTCACCCTGCACGATTTCGAGGGGGGTCTGGAAGATCTGGCCGAGCGCAAGCTTGAGCTGATCGGCGATCCCGAGACCCGTTATCGTGAAGATCCGGTGCGGATGCTGCGCGCCGTGCGCTTTGCCGCCAAGCTGGATATGACCATCAGCCCGCGTACCGCCGCCCCCATCAAGGAGCTGGCGCCACTGCTGCAAGACATCCCTGCTGCCCGCCTGTTTGAGGAGACCCTCAAGCTGTTCCTGGCTGGCGACGGTCTGGCGACCTACAAACTGCTGCGCGAGTATGGCCTGTTCCAGCAGCTCTTCCCGCAAGTGGCTGCGCTGTTTACCCCGCACGGCAACTCGCCCTACGAGCAGTTTATCGAGCAGGCGCTGATCGATACCGACACCCGCGTCCGCGAAGATAAGCGCGTCACCCCCGCCTTCCTCTACGCCACCCTGCTGTGGGGCTGCGTCGAGGCCCGTGGTCGGGTGCTGGAGAACGAGAGCGGCCTGCCCTGGTATGACGCCTTCATGCTGGCGATCAACGAGGTGCTGGACAATCAGGTGCGGATCATCGCCGTTCCCCGCCGTTTCACCACAGATGTCCGCGACATCTGGGCACTGCAACAGCGGCTGACCCGTCGTCAGGGCAAGCACCCCGAGCGCGCCATGGAGCATCCCAAGTTCCGCGCGGCGTTCGACTTCCTGTTGCTGCGCAACCGGGTTGAGCGCGGTCTCGGCGAGCTGGCCAGCTGGTGGGAGCGCTATGTCGCCTCCAATCCTGATGTGCGCCCGCAACTGCAGCGTGAAGCGACCCGTCGCCCGGCCAGCGGTGAGCGCGGCGAGGCTCGCAGCCACGATGGCGAGAAGCGCAGCAGCAACAGTCGCAACCGTCGTCGCCCCCGTCGCCGCAAACCGAAAGTGGCCGAGTGACAACAAACGTGATGACCGAGGTCTTCATCGCCATTGGTTCCAACCTGTCTGATCCGCTGGGTCAGGCTCGTCGCGCCGTTGCCGCGTTGGCAAGGTTGCCGGAATCTCTGCTGGTGGAGGCCTCGTCGTTTTACAGCAGCCGCCCCATGGGGCCTGCTGACCAGCCGGACTACGTCAATGCCGTGGCCCGGCTCAATACCCGGCTCGCGCCCCTTGCGCTGCTGGATCAATTACAAAAAATCGAGCTGGAACAGGGACGTGTGCGCAAAGAGGAGCGGTGGGGACCCAGAACCCTGGATCTCGATCTGCTGCTCTATGGGGATCAGGTGATCAACCATGAGCGCCTGATCGTACCCCACTACGGCATGAAGGCGCGGGAGTTCGTGCTGCTGCCCCTTGCCGAAATTGCGCCTGCTCTGGTGCTGCCCTGCGGCACCCCGCTCGCCCTACTGGTTGCCCGCTGCCCGCACAATGATTTGGCCATCATTGCGCCGAGTGCAGACGTACAGGAGCCTCTATGAGCAAGATCACCACCGCCAGCCTGCAGAAGATGAAGCAGGACGGTCAAAAGTTCACCGCCATCACCGCCTATGATGCCACTTTTGCCAAGCTGTTCGACGACGAGGGGGCCCATGTGCTGCTCATCGGCGATTCGCTGGGCATGGTGCTGCAAGGGGGGCAGGATACCCTGGCGGTCAACATGGATGAGATGGTCTATCACACCCGCTGTGTGGCGCGTGGTGCCAGCAAGGCACTGGTGGTCGCCGACATGCCGTTCATGAGTTACGCAACCCCCGAGCAGACTTACCAAAACGCCGCCCGCCTGATGGCGGCCGGTGCCCGCATGGTGAAGATGGAAGGGGGCGACTGGCTGTGTGACTCCATCCGCCACCTCACCCGCAACGGGGTGCCGGTGTGCGGTCACCTCGGTCTCACTCCGCAATCCGTTCATGTCTTTGGCGGCTTCAAGGTGCAGGGGCGCGATGAGTTTCAGGCGCAGGAGATCTATCGTCAGGCCCTCGAACTGCAAGCGGCCGGTATCCAGCTGCTGGTGCTCGAGTGTGTGCCCACTGCGCTGGCCGAGCGGATCACCAAGGCGCTGCGCATCCCGGTGATCGGCATTGGTGCCGGCCCCGCGACCGATGGTCAAATTCTGGTGATGCACGACGCCTTTGGCATCACCTCCGGCTATGTGCCCAAGTTCACCAAGAACTTCCTGGCCGAGACCGGCGATGTGCGTGCCGCCATCCGCCTCTATGTCCAGCAGGTGAGCGAGGGGAGCTTCCCCGGCCCGGAGCACTGCTTCAACTGATGTGATGCCCTATCGATGAGAGCGGGGGCCAGTGCCCCCGTTTCGTCATCCTGTCAGGCTGATGTAACCCGTATCTTTTTGATTCATCTGAAGGTGAACTGCCGATGTTGGTTGTTAACAATCCTGCCGCTCTGCGTGAGCAGATCTCTCAATGGCGCCGTGAAGGGCGTGCCATCGCATTCGTGCCCACCATGGGTAACCTGCATCAGGGCCACCTGACGCTGGTGAAAGAGGCGCACAGCCACGCCGAGAAGGTGGTGGTCAGCATCTTCGTCAACCCGATGCAGTTCGACAAGGCCGAGGATCTTGCCAACTATCCGCGCACTCTGGAGCAGGATTGCGCTGCGCTGGAAGCGGCCGGTGTCGATATGGTGTTCACCCCGACCCCGGAGATCATGTATCCGCAGGGGCTGGCCAGCCAGACCTTCGTCGAGGTGCCGGGTCTATCCAATCTGCTGGAGGGGGCGCTGCGCCCGGGTCACTTCCGTGGTGTCAGTACCGTCGTCACCAAGCTGTTCAATCTGGTACAGCCGGATGTGGCCTGCTTTGGCCAGAAGGATTACCAGCAGTTGGCGCTTATTCGAAAGATGGTGGCCGACATGGCGATGCCCATCGAGATCGTCGGCGTGCCCACAGTGCGGGCCGAAGACGGGCTGGCGCTCTCTTCGCGTAACGGCTACCTGACAGCTGCCGAGCGGGCCATTGCCCCCGAGCTGGCGCGCACCATGAACTGGATCGCCGAGCAGATTGAAGCGGGTGACCATCACCTGCCGTCGCTGGTGGCGCAGGCAAGCCAGCGCCTCGACAATGCCGGTTTTCGTACCGATGCCATCGACATCGTCGATGCCGCCACCCTCGAATCTGCCACTGACGAGAGCGCGCAGCTGGTGATCCTGATGGCTGCCTATCTGGGCAAGGCCCGCCTTATCGACAACCGCGTCGTCACCGTAAAGAAGTAATTCCCCCGATTGTCAGCGGACGCCTTCCCGGGCGTCCGCTGCTTTTTCACGCCTGCCATTTGGCGTTTTCCCTCGCGACTCTGCTCGCACCCGCTGTTTTCTCTCTCCACAATCGGCCCTGATGGCCGCTACAGGTGTTTATTTATGTTTACCTTGTTTGCTTCGTTGCTCTTCTGTCTGCTCTGTTTTGCCCTGACCCGGCTGCCCGCTTCGGTGCCGCTCTCGCGCAAGGTGCTTGCGGGTCTGCTGCTCGGTGCCCTGTTCGGGCTGGCTCTGCAACTGGGCTGGGGTGCCGATGATGTCGGCGTCCAGCAGACCCTGGAGTGGGTCAATATCATCGGCGGCGGCTATGTCAGCCTGCTCAAGGTGGTGATGATGCCGCTGGTGTTCACCTCCATCCTCTCCGCCATCAACAAGCTGGAGCAGGCCCAGTCCCTCGGCAAGATCAGCGCCGTGCTAATCGGCTCCATGCTGGCCCTGGTGATGATCGCCGGTGTGGTGGGGATGACGGTGACCCATCTGAGTGGTCTCACTGCCGAGGGGCTGCTGAGCCACGGCAGCGATAGCGCTGCGCTGCAACAGAGCATGAGCACCATCGACAGTGCCCAGACCCTGCCGGCCCTGCTGCTCTCGCTGGTGCCCACCAACTTTGCCGCCGATATGGCGGGTAGCCGCGGTCTCTCGGTGATCGGGGTGGTGATCTTCACCGTGCTGGCCGGGGTTGCCCTGCTGCAGTTGAAGGCGGAGCATCCAGAGGCCGGTGCTCGCGCCGCTGTGGCCATCGACACCCTGCAACTGTGGGTGATGAAGATGGCGCGGGTGGTGATTGCGCTCACCCCCTATGGCGTGATGGCGCTGATCGCCCGGGTGGTGGCTCACTATCCCCTGAGCGAGATCCTCAGCCTGCTCGGTTTTATTCTGGTCTGCTACGTCGCCATTCTGGCGATGTTTGCGGTGCACATGGTGATCCTGTTGCTGATCGGCCAGAACCCGCTGCACTATCTTCGGGAAGTGTGGGGCGTGCTCACCTTCGCCTTTATCTCCCGCAGCAGCGCCGCCTCCATTCCGCTCAGCATCGAGACCCAGCAGCGCCTTGGTGTGCCCGCCAGCATCGCCAACTTTGCCGCCTCGTTCGGTGCCAACCTCGGCCAGAACGGCTGCGCCGGTATCTATCCGGCCATGATGGTGGCGATGATTGCCCCCATACTCGGCATCAACCCGTTTGATCCCCTGTTCCTGCTGACTCTGTTGCCGGTGATTGCGCTGGGCTCCATCGGGGTGGCCGGCGTCGGCGGTGGCGGCACCTTCGCCGCGCTGATCGTGCTCTCCACCCTCAACTTCCCCATCGCGCTGGTGGGGGTGATGATCGCCATCGAGCCACTGGTGGATATGGGCCGCACAGCTCTCAACGTCAACGGCTCCATCATGGCGGCGATGATCACCAAGCGGTTGCTGGGCAAGCAGCAGCTGGCCAACGTGGAGACGGTGCAGACGCAGGCCGCCAGTTAACTCCAAGTGTTGCCCAATATGAAAGAAGCCCGCAGTTGCGGGCTTCTTTCATATCGGCTGTGTTGCCTTGTGGGCAGACGCGGTTACTCGGCAGAGACGGGGTAACCGGCTCCTTTCCAGGCGAAGATGCCGCCCGGCACCCGATAGACTTGCTGATAGCCCTGAGTCACCGCCCAGGCGGCTGCGTTGTGGCTGCGGCCGCACTTGACGAAGCCGCAGTAGATCACCACCGGGCGGGATTTGTCTTCACCCAGCAGCGCCTGGAACTGCTCCGCCGTGCCGCTCCCCTCGACGATTTCGCTCCAGTTGTCGCCGGACTTGGCCTCCTTCACGAAGACAAAGTTCTTGGCGCCCGGGATGTGCTCTTTCTTGTAGGAGTCCTCATAGGGCATGGTGTCGATGATCACCAGCTCCTCGCCCTTGTCCATCCGGGTCTTCAGCTCGGCCACGGTCAGCAGCTGATAGCCCCCCTGCTGCGTCTCTTGCGCCAGCTGCACCGCCGACTGCTCCAGCTTCACCTCCTGCTCGAACTGGTTGTCGCCACAGCCACCGAGGGCAAAGCTGGCGGCGATCAGCGAGGCCAGCAGGGTGCGGGATCGCAATGTCATCATGTCACTACTCCTTTAGAACGGGAAAAACGGGGCGGGAAGTTCGCAGCAGGGCGCCCGCAAGCGTCAGTAGCAGCAGATCCCGCACAATGGCCTCCGGCAACGAGCTGAGGTCAGCCCTGCCTAGACAGCCGCAAGAGATGTCGAGCCCGATGGCAACGCCATAGCCCAACACCGGAATAAACAGGGCGAGCAGCCCGATCACCAGCCAGAGTCCCCAGCGCCGGTTGGCGATGACTGCAAGCCCGGCGCAGAGCTCAAGGGCAATCAGCCCCCAGGCGGCGAACGGGATCAGCGGTGGCCAGATCAGCCCGAAGGCCGCGATCTGTTCGACAAACAGGGCGGGGGATGTCAGCTTGAACCCGGCGGAGGCTAGGAAGAAGCCACCCAGCGCCAGCCTGGCCAGCATGCGCAACAACACAGGCATGTTCTACCTCTTTATAGAGAGGGATAAATTCTAACAACTCCCGATTGAGCCGCAATGACTAAACCCATGCCGGACAAGATAAATCTCGATTTTGCGGGGTAGTGACCAGAATAAGTGCGCTAGACCCTGATGGTGGCGGTTGTGGAGGCGGGTTGTTGTGGTTGTGTCGCTTGCTCCCGGTCGTGCTGGTGGGTCAGCAGTTCGGCAGCCAGCTCGATGGCCCGTTCGAGCAGTACCAACAAGCTGTCGACCGTCAGGTGATCGAGCCACTCGCGGGCCCAGATCAGGGTCTCTCCCTGTTCGGTCTGATCCAGCAGAAACACCGGCTCGTCGCCAAGGTGGTTGAGCAAGGGCGTGTTGGGCATGGCGTGGTCCGGCAGCAGCAGATAGATCACCAGATGGCCCTCATCCTCTGCCAGCGTCAGCACTAGTTCGTCGTTGATGGTCAGGGTGGTGGCTGTCTGTCCGGCCACCGGAAGCGGAAGTCCAAGTTGTGTGTACAGGGCGGTGATGAGAGCGTGATACATGGCCAAACCTCGGGCAGGGGGAGAGTGACACCCTATGCGGCTGATCGGTGGCTGCTTATCACTTGTCGTCATTTTTTTAGCGTTTTTGGTCGGAGGGGCGGGTGATTGTGCCGAAATTGTGAGCTGACAGACATCTTTTACGGGTCAGTCCGAATCCTAAAAAAGCGGGACCGTCGCTGACAGGGTGACAAGGGGGGGCGGCGTACGCTGAGGATCTTCTCTCTCATCAACGCAGGTTTCTTGCCATGAAAATTGCCTCCCCGGATATCGATGTAAGCCGTCATCAGCAGACAAGCTCTGATGCTACACCTCCTGCTACTGCTCGCCTTGGCAACGCCAGACTACGGCTGCTGGATGTCGGTAGCCGGGAGTTCGATAGGGGGATCCGCCGTGGTATTGGCCATCGGCAGAGCCCGGAACTCAAGGCGGTCAAGCAGGCCGTGCGGCACTACCAGGCCCAGTCAATGCCTTCATTGGCCGGGTTGGCGAAGATCGAACAGGCGCTGCAGTTCTGGATCGACTCGGGCAAGAACCGCTCCCGTCAGCAGGATCCCGTGTTGCAAAAACTGGTCGATGACATCGCTGTCCGCCGTCAGGCGTTGGCGCAGGGTGGCAAGCCTCCCTCATTTCAGCTGGCGTGGGTTTGCAACGAGCAGGGGAGAGTCAATCAGCCTATCGAGAGTAACCAGCAGATCCGCCAGTGGTGCAGCGAGTTGGCTCGCCTGCAACAGGAGGGGGCCAACGACCTGTTCAAGCGGGAGCTGCAAGGGGGGCTCGATCTGATGTTCGGGGTGAGTGAGGGGATGATGGCGCGACGGCTGGAGCGGGTGCCGACCCGTGAAGAGGTCGCAGCAAGCCACGAGTGGCAGCTGTTTTGCGGGACCTTGCGTCAGGCTCTGCCTGCACTGGGTGAGCTCAAGCCGCAAGCCACTGCCGAGGAGAATGGTCGCGATATCCTGCTGACCCACAGTCAGTTGCTGGAGCTGGGCCACCTCAAGGAGGTTCTGGATCTCAGCATTCAGCAGCAGGTGAGCAAGCAGGGGGAGATTGGCCTGCTCAGGACCGAGCTGCTGACCGCGCTGGTGGATGGACTGGATGAGCCCTGGCTTGAGCGCGAGGCGCAGGAGAAGGCGCTCTGGCAGGGAGAGGGCGCATCAGGCAAGCACTATCAGAGTGCTGTCCGGGCCGAGCTCAAGAGCCCTCTCTCTGCGGCCAGCAAGGAGCTGAAACCGGGCGAGCCCGTGAGCCAGAAGGCCTTTGGCGGACTCGGGCTGGTCAGTGCCAGTGCGCTGGTGGAGGCTTTCGCCAAGATCGAGATTGGCAAGTGGGAGGGGCGTCGCGACACGCCGGTAGGAGAGTTTGCTGGCAAGGTGGCCCTGACTCAGGAGAACAAGGCGAGTGCCAAGGCCGAGCTGGTGATTGGCAAGGCGGAAGGCTCATTGGTGTTCAATCCCGTGAACAAGATCGTCAATGATACCGACGGATCGCGCTACACCCCGGGGCCCCATGACCTTAGTCTGCTGCGCATCGGGGTCAGTGCCGAGCTGGTGAGCAGGCTGGGGCTATCGGTGGAGGGGAGCTGGACTATCGGCAATCTGCTTAACGCCAAGCTGGCAGGCTCTGCCGAGGTGGTCGCCAATGCCAAGCTGGAGGCCGGTGCTGCGGCTATCATGACGCCCAATGGGCCAGTGGTCAGCGTGACGGCCAACGCCTCGGCCTTTGCTGGTATGAAAGCAGAGGGGAGTGCCCAGCTAAACCTGCTCAAGAGTCAGTATGCGGATGCCTATAGCCTTTCGGCCAAAGTACGCGCCTCCGCCAATCTGGGGGTAGGTGCATCGGCCGGTGCCACCGCGGCTTTCGGGCCGGAGGGAGCCAAGTTTCATACTACTCTTGGCGTGACGCTGGGGGTGGGGTCAGATGTCGGTTGGGAGGGCGGAGTCAACGCCATGGCAACCAAGGCGTATGCACTGGAGCTGGCCGCTCGTGCGGTAAGCAACTTTGATCAGCGCAAAGGGGAGCAGCTAGATGGACTGGCGATGGCGGCAGGGAATGAGAACCGTCTCTTCGAATTGGCCCAGCGGGTCGATAACCGGATTGTCACTCTCGCCACCCAGTTGGAGGAACTGCAGCTGGCGGCCAGCGAGAACCGGATCCGGATGCAGGAGAGCCTGATCGATCCCGAGCTCGCTGCTGGTCGAACCGCCATGGCGCAGGCAATCGACGATGCCTTCGGTCAGGTGCGGGTCGATGAGCTGGGGGGCGTCACGGTTCCCGAACGGGCCGCCGAGCGCAACGAGAAGCTTGAGCTCACCGCCCGGCTGCTAAAGGAGCACGCCATCCGGGTCTAGGTCATCCCGAGGTGGGCCGGACAATGAAAACGGGCACCGCGAGGTGCCCGTTTTGGCAATCAGTGGCGCAGGCCGGTGCCGCGGGAGATGAGCCACCAGGCGATACCGTAGAGGGCCACGATAAAGCCGATGATGATGAGGTAGGCGGTGCCGAGCGGCACGTCGGAGATACCGAGGAAGCCGTAACGGAACGCGTTCACCATGTAGATGATGGGGTTCACCTGGGAGACGCCCTGCCAGAAGGGGGGCAGCAGGCTGATGGAGTAGAACACCCCGCCCAGATAGGTGAGGGGGGTCAGCACGAAGGTGGGGATGATGCTGATGTCGTCGAAGGTCTTGGCAAACACCGCATTGATGAGCCCCCCCAGCGAGAAGAGGATCGCGGTGAGCAGCACGGTCACGCAGACGCTGAACAGATGGTGGATCTGCAGCGGCACGAAGAACAGCGACACCAGGGTGACGATGAGGCCTACACAGAGGCCGCGTGCCACGCCTCCGCCCACGTAACCGGCGATGATGACGTAGTTGGGCACCGGCGCGACCAGCATCTCCTCGATATTGCGCTGGAACTTGGCGCTGAAGAAGGAGGAGGCAACGTTGGAGTAGGAGTTGGTGATCACCGACATCATGATGAGGCCGGGCACGATGAACTCCATGTAGCTGAAGCCACCCATGTCACCGATGCGCGAACCGATCAGGTTGCCGAAGATGACGAAGTAGAGGCTCATGGTGATGGCCGGTGGCACCAGGGTCTGGATCCAGATCCGGGTAAAGCGGCTCACCTCCTTGGCCAGAATGCTCTTGAAGGCGATGTAATAGATGGCCAGATTCATGCTTTTCTCCCCTCTTCGACCAGATTGACGAACAGCTCTTCCAGCCGGTTGGCTTTGTTTCGCATGCTCACGACCTGCACCTGCTGGTTCGACAACTGCTCGAACAGGCTGTTGAGTGACTGGCTCTTGTCGAGATCCACCTCAAGGGTGCGCTCATCCGGCATACGGCCGTTGAACTCTGGCACCTCGGGTACGGCAGAACCTGGCGCAAGGTCGAGCAGGAAGGTCTCGCGACCCAGCTTGCCCAGCAGATTCTTCATGCTGGTGTTCTCGATCAGACGACCCTTGTCGATGATGCCGATGTTGCGGCAGAGCATCTCGGCCTCTTCCAGATAGTGGGTGGTGAGGATGATGGTGACGCCCTGCTCGTTGAGATCCTTGAGGAAGGTCCACATGGAGCGGCGGATCTCGATATCGACCCCGGCGGTCGGTTCATCGAGGATCAGTAGCTTGGGTTCGTGCATCAGGGCGCGGGCGATCATCAGACGGCGCTTCATGCCGCCGGAGAGGGTGCGGGCAGGCATGTCGCGCTTCTCCCACAGATCGAGCTGGCGCAGGTACTTCTCGGCGCGGATCTTGGCTTCTGCCTTGGGTACGCCGTAGAAACCGGCCTGATGGGTGACAATCTGGATCACCTTCTCGAACTGGCTGAAGTTGAACTCCTGCGGCACCAGTCCGAGCTGGGCCTTGGCCTGTTCCAGATCGCTGTCGATGTCGTAGCCAAACACCTTCACCTTGCCGGCGCTCTTGTTCACCAGCGAGCTGATGACGCCGATGGTGGTGGACTTGCCCGCGCCGTTCGGGCCGAGCAGGGCGAAGAAATCCCCCTGCCTGACGGTAAGATCGATGCCTTTAAGGGCTTCGACGCCCCCCTGATAGGTCTTTTTCAGGCCGCTGATTTCCAGTGCGTTCATTGCAACCTCTGTGATGGTTGAATCCGGCTCGATACAGAAAAGGCGGCCAAGGCCGCCTGCACAGAGTAAAGGGCGCAAGGCCGCTTCACCCGTGATATTCCTGAACCTGGCTTACTCCTGAGCTACCACTTTGCCGATAAACGGCAGGTTGCGGTACTTCTGGGCGTAGTCGATGCCACAGCCGACCACGAATTCGTCCGGAATGGCGAAGCCAATCCAGTCGACCGGCACCTGCACTTCGCGGCGGGAGGGTTTGTCCAGCAGGGTGCAGATGGCCAGGGATTTCGGCTCGCGCAGGGAGAGGATCTCGCGCACCTTGTTGAGGGTGTAACCGGTGTCGATGATGTCTTCCACGATCACCACATCCTTGCCCTTGATGTCGTCGTCCAGGTCTTTGAGGATGCGGACGTCACGGGTGCTGTGCATGCCGGAGCCGTAGCTGGAGGCGGTCATGAAGTCCAGGGTGATGGGCAGCTGGCACTGGCGGCAGAGGTCGGCCAGGAAGATGCAGGAACCGCGCAGCAGCGCAATCATCACGACTTCGTCAGAACCCTGATAGCGGGCGGTGATCTCTTCACCCAATTTGGCGATCCGGGCGGCTACTTCAGCCTCGGAGATCATCACCTCGACGGTGTGTTTCATCACTTACTCCCATAAGGCCAAAGGGGATTTGGCCGTTCATGAATATCAAAACCGATGATTCTACCACTCATGTTGAAGGGTGCTAGAGATACGTGGTGCTTTTATCGGCTTATTTTAATTGATAGAGTTAGCAGGCACTCAGGCATGATTAGTTAAAATACTATAAACACCATAATCAATAACTATTAGATGATAAAAACTATGGAACCACGCGCAGAAATAAGACGTCGTACCCGGCTGTCGCCGGAAGCTCGTCGCTCCCAATTGATGGAATGTGCCATCGAGGTGTTCTCCCGTCGCGGCATTGGCCGTGCAGGTCACGCCGAGATAGCCGAACAGGCCAAGGTCTCTGTGGCTACCGTCTTCAACTATTTCAACACCCGCGAGGAGTTGGTAGATGAGGTGCTGGCCGAGATCGAACGCTTTGTGAACCAGATGCTGTCGCAGGCATACGGTGACCAGGGCTCCATTTTCGACAAGATCCAGCGTCATGTACGCCTCTCTGTCGATGCCGCCTACGATCAACCGGATTATGCCGGTATCTGGCTGGAGTGGAGCTCATCGGTTCGGGAAGAGGTATGGCCCCGCTATACCCGGCTGCTCGATCACTGCCTTGAGCTGATCGCCAGCGAGCTGCAAACCGCCATGGATGCAGGGGAGATCACCAGCGTGCTGTCAGCACAGGATCTGGCCCGCTCTCTGACCGGTTTTGGCTATGTGATGATGCAGATGATCAATCAACCTCAGCGCCCGGTGCGCCAAGAGGTGACTGATTTCCTGTTCAAGTACGTGACGGCGCCAATTCAGGCTCGCTAACACGGCTTAACGAAAAAACGGCGTCACTCATTGAGTGGCGCCGTTTTTTTATGGCCGAATGTGGCAGTCACCTCAGTGGTGGCCATAGCCCCAGCGGTGGGTTAGCTCATGCTCGACACCCAGATGATCAAGGATACGGGCGACCATAAAGTCCACCAGATCGGCGATGCTTTTCGGCTCATGATAGAAACCGGGCGCAGCGGGCATGATGGTCACCCCGAGCCGTGCCAGTTTCAGCATGTTCTCCAGATGGATCGCCGAGAAGGGGGTTTCGCGGGGCACCAGGATCAGCTGGCCGCGCTCCTTGATAACCACGTCCGCTGCCCGTTCCAGCAGGTTGTCCGAGGTGCCGTTGGCAATGGCCGAGACGGTGCCCATTGAGCAGGGGCAGACCACCATCTGTTTGGGGGCGGCCGAACCGGAGGCCACCGGCGAGAACCACTCCTCCTTGCCGCAGGCCACGATCTGCCCATCGATGGCGCCATATTGGCGACAGAGATAAGCAGAGAGCTCTTTCGGCGAGCCGGGCCAATCCTGCTGCTGCTCGGTCTTGAGTACCACACGAGCTGCCGATGAGGCGAGCAGATAGACCCTATAGTCCGCCTGCACCAGACACTGGAGCAGGCGCAGGGCGTAGGGGGCGCCGGAGGCACCGGTCAGTGCCAGGGTGATCGCTTTGTTCATAGTTCGCCGTGGTAATCCTTGAGGCGGGCGATCAGCTTGTCATGAATACCGCCGAAGCCGCCGTTGCTCATGATCAGAATATGGTCGCCATCGCGGCTCTCGGCCACCAACCGGTTGATCAGGGTCTCCAGATCGTTGAATACCTTGGCGGGTCGGGTCATATGGGCCGTCACCTCGCCGAGATCCCAGCCGATGTTGGGGGGCTGGAAAAAGAACACCTCGTCGGCGCCATCGAAGCAGCCAGCCAGCTCCTCCTTGTGAACCCCCAGCTTCATGGTGTTGGAGCGAGGCTCCAGCACCGCCAGAATACGTGAGCTGCCTACCTTGGCGCGCAGGCCGCCGAGGGTGGTCTCGATGGCGGTGGGGTGGTGGGCGAAGTCGTCATAGACGCTGATGCCCGCCACTTCGCCCTTGAGCTCCATCCGCCGTTTGGGGGATTTGAACTGGCTGAGGGCGGCGATGCCATGCTCCACCATGACTCCGGCATGGCGAGCGGCGGCGATGGCCATCAGACCATTGTTGACGTTGTGCTCGCCGATGCACTCCCAGTGCACCTCACCCTGCTTTTCGCCATCCAGCCACACCTCGAAGGCGGAACCGTCATCGGCCAGCTTGACCGCCTTCCACTTGGCGTCATCCTGACCCACCAGCTCCACTTCGCTCCAGCAGCCCATCTTGCGTACGGCGGTGAGGTTGTCATCGGCTTGCGGGAACAGCACCCGGCCGTTGCTCGGCACGGTGCGCATCAGGTGGTGGAACTGGCGCTGGATCGCGGCGAGATCCGGGAAGATGTCCGCGTGGTCGAACTCCAGATTGTTCATCACCAGGGTGCGCGGGTGGTAGTGGACGAACTTGGAACGCTTGTCGAAGAAGGCGCAGTCATATTCGTCCGCTTCGATCACGAAGAAGGGGGCAGAGCCGAGACGGGCGGAGACTGGGAAGTTGCCCGGCACGCCGCCAATAAGGAAACCGGGTTCCAGCTTGGCGTACTCCAGCACCCAGGCCAGCATGCTGGCGGTGGTGGTCTTGCCGTGGGTGCCGGCAACGGCCAGTACCCAGCGATCCTGCAGCACATGCTCCAGCAGCCACTGGGGGCCGGAGATATAGGGCAGATTGCGGTCCAGCACATATTCAACACAGGGGTTGCCGCGGCTCATGGCGTTGCCGATCACCACCAGATCCGGCGCCGGATCGAGTTGGGAGGGGTCATAGCCTTCGGTCAGTTCGATGCCCTGTTGCTCGAGCTGGGTACTCATGGGGGGATAGACATTGGCATCCGAACCGGTCACCCGGTAACCAAGCTGTTTTGCCAACACCGCCAGACCACCCATAAAGGTGCCGCAGATCCCGAGAATGTGAATATGCATACCGCTTCCTTTCGCAGTAAAGGGAAGTGCGCATTCTAGGGGGTGTTGCGGTGGTGGCACAAGCCGCACTCATGGTGAGAGGCCCACAGATGCAGCACCGGAGGCAGAAATCTTGGCGCTGTTGGGATATGCGAGATTGGAATGGGCTGATGGGCTTTATTTGAGGCTTGATATTGTGTCGCACTTTCTTACAATTCTTCGGTTTTGTGACGCACGCTACAGTTTTACGATATCGCCCTTTTCTAAAGGAGAGTCCCCATGGGCAAGTTCCTGCTTTGCTATCTGGTCGGTGGTCTGGTGGCCATCAGTTGGGCTGCGCTGCCCGCTCACGGTCCCTGGGATCAGTGGGATCTCGCGATTTTTCATACCGTCAACGGCTGGCTCGGGCAGTCGGCTCTGTGGGCCGATCTGGTGGCCATCACCAATAACCGGCTGTTCGATCTGGCGGTGCTGGCCTGTATGGGGCTGATCCTGGCCCGCTGCTTCTTCGCCCGGGATTTGGCGGGTCGTCGCCAGCTGGTGGCAATGGGCATAGTGATGTTGCTGAGCGCACTGGTGATCAACCAGCTTGGTCACCGATTGCAAGTGGAGCGACCCAGCCCGACCCTGATGGTGGCCGATGCGCTGCGGGTGACCCAGATCAGTGCTATTCCGACCAAGGACTCTTCCGGTGATAGTTTCCCCGGGGATCACGCCCTGTTCCTGATGATCTTCGCCGGCTACGCCTTGCGATATCTGCCGCGCTGGGCGGGAGTTACCGCATTGCTGATGGTGCCGATCTTTTCCGCGCCGCGCATTCTGGCTGGCGCCCACTGGTTTACCGACGTCTACGTCGGCGCACTGGGGCTGGCGACCCTCTGTCTGCCCTGGTTGCTGCTGACCCCGCTGGCGGATCGGCTGATAGAGCGCATCGCCCCCCGATTGGCCCGTGTGCCGCTGCTGCGCAGTCAGACCCACTGATTGAACGTCGCAAAATATAACGCCCCGACATGAAAATGTCGGGGCGTTTTGTTATCAACCCGCGAGAGATCAGCCTTGATAGCCGTTCGGGTTGTTGCTTTGCCAGCGCCAGGTATCGACCATCATCTGCTCCAGACCGCGTTCTGCCTGCCAGCCCAGCTCGGCACGGGCCAGCGTTGGCTCTGCCCAGCACTCGGCGATGTCGCCCGGGCGACGGGGTTTGATCTGGTAGGGAATGGGTCGGCCGCTGGCCGCTTCAAACGCCTTGACCATCTCCAGTACCGAGTAGCCCTGACCTGTGCCCAGGTTGTAGGTGAAGACGCCGGTGTCGCTCTTGATGCGCGCCAGTGCTTTCAGGTGGCCGATGGCGAGATCCACCACATGGATGTAGTCACGTACGCCGGTGCCATCCGGGGTCGGGTAGTCGTTGCCAAATACCCCCAGCTCCTTGAGCTTGCCGACACCCACCTGGCTGATATAGGGCAGCAGGTTGTTGGGGATGCCGTTGGGATCTTCACCAATCAGGCCGCTCTCGTGGGCGCCGACCGGGTTGAAGTAACGCAGCAGCACGATAGCCCAGCGGGGATCGGATTTGGCGAGATCACGGAGGATCTCCTCCACCATCAGCTTGGAGCGACCATAGGGGTTGGTGGCGCTGGTGGGGAAATCTTCCCGCAGCGGTACCGAGGCGGGATCGCCATAGACGGTGGCCGAGGAGCTGAATACCAGCCGGAAAACGCCAGCCCTGGCCATCTCTTCGCACAGCACCAGAGTGCCGCTGATGTTGTTCTGGTAGTAGGTGAGCGGGATCTGGCTCGACTCCCCGACCGCCTTGAGACCGGCGAAGTGGATCACCGATTCGATCTGGTGGTTGGCGAACAGCTGCTGCAGGCAGGCTCTGTCCAGCACATCCCCTTCGACGAAGGTGACCGGCTTGCCGGTGATCTGCTCGACCCGCTTGAGTGACTCCGGTGAGGAGTTGGAGAGGTTGTCGAGTACCACGACCTGCTGCCCGACGTTCAAGAGTTCAACCAGGGTATGGGAGCCGATATAGCCGGCGCCCCCTGTGACCAGTATTGTCATTTTTTATCCCGTGTTCTGGTGAAACTGGGGCAGAGTCTAGCGCCCCTGTCTACTTGGGAAAAGGTTGGGATACCGATGACGCTTTCACCGCACCTCACAAAAGCCTTCACCACGCCTCAATAATCGAGGCCGATATCCCCTTTTGCGGTGCAGGAGCAGGCCAGAGCCACGCCGCTCTCCAGGTCCTGCGCACTCAAGGTCATCACGCTCTGGCGCTCGATGTCACCTGTGGTGGTGCAACGACAGCTGCCACATACCCCGGCGCGACAAGCCGCCATTATGGTTTCGCCCGCAGCTTCCAATGCCGCCAGCAGGGTCTGACCCGGCAGGATTTTCACTTTCTTGCCGCTCTTTTTCAGGGTTAGCCAGAAGTGATCGCTGGTGGTCGTGGCGGGCTCTGCGGGGGGAAGACCAAAGGACTCCTGATGCAGTTGCTCCGGTGGCAATCCCAGCTCTGCCAGCATGGTGCTGACCGCCGCCATATAGGGTGCTGGGCCGCAGAGATAGACATGGCGTTCGCGCAGATCCGGGGCCAGCTCGGCCAGCATGGCGGGGGTGAGTCGGCCCACCCAGGGATGAGCCGTTGGCGCCTCTTCCAGTATCAGGGCATGCCGTACACCGGGATGGGCTTCGACCAATGCAGCCAAGTCATCTGCGAAGATCACATCCTCCGGCGAGCGGGCGCTATGGATAAAGCGGATATCGGCATCCGGCCGTTTGGCTAGCTCGTCCCGCAACATGGCCCACATGGGGGTGATGCCGGAACCAGCGCTCAAGAGCAGCGGCCGCTCGCAGGGCAGGGCGGTCAGGTTGAAATCGCCGAACGGGCCATCAGCCCGGATCTTGTCTCCCACCTGCAAGGTCTGGTGCAGATGGTGGGAGACTAGCCCCACATCCTTGATGGTGACCTGCCAGCATGAATCCTGCGGGCTGGAGGAGAGGGTATAGGCACGGCACTCCGGCAGGCCGTCGATCTCGGTGTGCAGGGTGATGCACTGGCCAGCCAGTACGGGAGGGAGGCTGCCGGAAAGCGGCGCCAGCTGCCAGCTCACGACATCGTGGGTGTTCTGTTGGCGGCCAATGCAGGTGAGCGTGAGAGAGGTCATCACAAGGCTCCTTAGGTTTGAAACGGGTTGAAAAACGTCTGGTGAAAAAGCCGGGTCCAGAAAAAAGGCGAGCCGGGCGGCTCGCCAAACGCTTACAACATGAGGTGCCGATCAGGCCGCCAGGATCTCGGCCAGGTCAGCCTCGGCCGTGGTGGTTCCTTTCAGGCCGAATTGCTCCTCCAGCACCTTGAGCAGCGCCGGGGTGAGGAAGGCGGGGGCGGTTGGGCCGGTACGAATGTCCTTCACCCCGAGGGAGAGCAGGGTGAGCAGAATGACGATGGCTTTTTGCTCGAACCAGGAGAGCACCAGCGTCAGCGGCAGATCGTTGACCCCGCACTCGAACGCCTCGGAGAGCGCCAGCGCCAGCTGGATGGCGGAGTAGGCATCGTTGCACTGACCCACGTCCAGCAGACGCGGAATGCCGCCGATATCGCCAAAGTCGAGCTTGTTGAACTTGTATTTGCCGCAGCCCAGGGTGAGCAGCAGGCTGTCGCGCGGCGCCGCCTTGGCAAACTCGGTGAAGTAGGCGCGCTCGGCCTTATCGCCGTCACAGCCACCTACCAGGAAGAAGTGGCTGATCTCTCCGGCTTTGACCTTCTCAATCACTGCGGGCGCAGCCTGCATCAGGGCGTTGCGGGCAAAGCCGATGGTGATGAAGTGCTCGAGCTCGGTGTGCTTGAAGCCTTCCAGCGCTTGGGCCTTGGCGATCACGGCGGAGAAATCGTCCCCCTCCAGATGGGTTACGCCCGGCCAGCCGACGATGGAGCGGGTGAAGATGCGATCCGAGTAGTTGCCCACATTCGGGTCGATGATGCAGTTGGAGGTCATCACCACGGCGCCCGGGAAGTTGGCAAACTCTTTCTGCTGGTTCTGCCAGGCGGATCCGTAGTTGCCCACCAGATGGGGGTACAGCTTGAAGAAGGGATAGGCTAGCGCAGGCAGCATCTCACCATGGGTGTAGACATGGATGCCGGTTCCCTTGGTCTGTTCCAGAATGAGCTTGAGATCCATCATGTCGTGGCCGGAGACCAGAATGCACTTGCCGGAGATGGGTGTTACGCGTACCCGGGTGGGTTCCGGATGGCCGAAAGCACTGGTTTCACCGAGATCCAGCATCTCCATGATTTTGAAGTTGAGCTGACCGATCTCCATGGCACAGCTGAACAGCCGACCCATTTCGCTCGGGTCTGTGCTGAGCCAGCTCATGATGCGGTGGAATTCGGCGGCCACCTCGTCACTCTGCTGAGCCAGCACCCGGGCGTGCTCCATATAGGCGGCGGCGCCCTTGAGGCCGTAAAGACAGAGCAGACGCAGCCCCATGATGTCCTCGTTCACCTCGCTCTTGCCCCGATTGGGGGCGGCTGGTGCGGCATGGGCAAGTTGTTCCAGCAGCTCGGCACCGGGTTCGAAGTAAGCGGAGTGTGGCAAGTCGTTGACCTGCACCGCCATGGCGGTCAGACGATCGGCCAACTGCAGGCGATAGGCGAGGGCCTGATTGACGTAGGCCACGATGCGATTCGAGTCGAAGTTGACGTTGGTGAGGGTGGCGAAGAAGGCCTTGGGCACGAAGGCATCGATCTCGCGGTCGATGATGCCCTGCTCGCGGGCGGCCAGCGCCCAGGCGCTGAGCCCCTGCAGGGTATAGATCAGCACATCCTGCAGATCCGAGGTTTCCGCCGTCTTGCCGCACATACCTTGTGCGTAGGCACAGCCGTTGCCTGCCGGGGTACGAATTGTCTGTTCACATTGCACACAAAACATCATGCCTCTCCTAATTGGACATTTCAGTTGTCTGTTTTGTGGCGATTCTATTCCTCTCACGAAAAACTTAATAGGCATTCAATTTGCCAATTAAGATTCCCTTGATGCAGATCAAAAACAAAAAAAGCCGCCCAAACAGGGCGGCAAGCGGGTGGATAAAAGGAGAGACAACTCAGGTTTGCAACAGAACATAACAATCAGACGGATTGGGCCGTGGTCTGGTCAGGTGCTTCCGGCCCGGTACTTACTCAAACAATTATACGTACGCTGTAGTCGGCTTGGTTCACTATCAGGCCAGATAAGCGCGCAGCATCCAGACCAGTTTTTCCTGCTGCTGCACATAGTCGGAGAGGATGGAGGCAGTGCCCTCATCACCGGCTTCGGCGGCCTGGCCCAGAATTCGGCGCTGGGCGACCAGCAGTTCGCGGAAGCTATCCAGCAGGGATTCGACACAGGCGCGGCCATCGTGCAGCCCTTTTTGCTCGGGGATGGCAGAGACTTTCAGGTAGTCGCTGAAGCTGTGCATGGGCACGCCATCCAGCGTCAGGATCCGCTCGGCCAGTGCATCGACTTTCAGCAGCAGGTCGTTGTAAATCTCTTCAAATTTCAGGTGCAGCTCGAAGAACTGGTTGCCACGGATATTCCAGTGGAAGCCGCGCACGTTCATGTAGAGGATCTGGTAGCTGGCCAGCAATTTGTTCAACTCGGCTGCCAGGGCTTGTGATTGAGCAGTATCAAGACCAATCGGGCTTTTCATCATTCACCTCCAGATTTGGAAATCGGTTTTAAATTCTCTTTCGGAACGCAGTCAGAATAACGCCTTGCAAAATGCAGGGACAATTGCTTGTGCCTAACTGTTTGATAGCTAACGGCTATCAAACAGTACGCAGCAACGGGGACAATGGATGAGTATTAGGGGAAGTATTTTTCGATCAGCGCCATCAGGATGGCCTGACACTCGCGGTCCGGTTTGCTATCGACCTTGCTGGCGCGAAAGTGGAGCTGAAAGGCGCTCATGACGGCGCGGCTCTGCTCATCCCACTGGCCGCTCCGGGGCAGGCCATAGCCATAGCGGGCCAGCTGCTGCTGCCACATGGCCGCATCCCAGTCGGGCAAGGGGCTGGCCAGCAACTCGGCCACCCGACCTTCATCTGGCCAGGCGCCGACCCCGTACGTCAGATAGAGCTGGCGCCAGGGGAAGTGGGGGCCGGGATCCTGCTTGCGTTCGGGGGCGACATCGCTGTGGCCCAGTACCTGGGTCGGTGGAATCTGGTAGCGGGCGACCAGCTCCCGGCTGAGGGCGCCGACGGCAGCTATCTGCTGCGGGGTATAGGGTTGCCAGCGGCGGGCATGGGGGGCCAGCGGCTCATCTTCCGCTGGATAGCCGAGGTTGACGATCTCGATGCCAAGGGAGCTTGCATTGAGCCCGGCATATTGGTGCCAACGGCTGCGTCCCGCATGCCAGGCGCGCGCGCTGTCCGGCACCAGCTGATAGACCGGTAGCGGGGTCTCGTGGCTGTCGCGGGGGATCAGGTAGTGGGCGCTCACCTTGTGCTCCGGCTCGGTCAGCAGGCGCAAGGAGTTGGCATCGTCTTCATCGGTGTAGTGGAGGATCAGAAAGGCGATCCGCTCGTTCTGGTTGGCGCTCTGATAGCGGGTAGAGAGCTGATATTCGGACGGAGTACAACCACCCAGCAGCAGAACCAGTGGCAGAAAGAAGAGGGGAAGAAGACAGCGCCAGCGCCATCCCCCTGCCACAGTCAGTCTGCTGAGCGTGGGAGGAGTGAGTCGCTGGCACATGTCGAAGGCCCGGTCTGGTCAGTCGCGCGGCTGGTTAGCCGCGGTATTTGGCCGTGAGACCAATCAGGAAGTTGCGCAGGATCTGATCCCCGCAATCCTGATAGTGCTTGTGATCCTTGGAGCGGAACAGGGCACTGAGCTCGGATTTGGAGAGGTTGAAGTCGGCGAGCTTGAGGGTACCGAGCATGTCCTCTTCCTTGAAGTTGAGACCGATGCGCAGCTTGCGCAGGATCATGTTGTTGTTGATACGGTTCGGGATCACCTGGGGCGGGGCATCTTCCCGCACGCCACGGCGGGCGATGATGAAACCGTCGAGGAACTGGCTCAGGGCCGAGTCGGGACAGGCAACATAGCCTGCCTCTTGCTCTTCACCTTCCGCCGCCTCTTTCATCAACCAGCTGTGCAGCTGGGCGTGAGTGACCGTCAGGTTGCCCTTGGCAAACATCTCGACCATCTGGTCGTTGCTGATGGTGAGGGCGTAGCGCAGACGGCGCAGAATATCGTTGTTGGTCATGCTGACTCCTGTGTAAACGGCGCAACTTTACCATCTGGCGGCCCTCGCGTCAGAAAAAGCGGGCCGCTACAGTTCAGGTCAAGTTCATCAAGCCTTGCCGAGATAGCGGGGCGCCTCCTGGCGCACCAGTTCCAGCGCATCTTGCAGCTCCAGCAGCTCTGGTTCCAGCTCGCTGACCGGCACGCCGTCACGCAGCTGTTGCTCCAGCTGGGAGAGCAGCCGTTGCAGTCCCGGCACCCCGGAATAGGCACAGCCCCCGTTGAGGCGATGGAGCTGGGCCAGCACCTCGCTATCTTCAATTTCGCCCGCCAGCGCGCTATCCAGCACCGGCTCGACCTCGTCGAAACTGGCCAGCAGCATGGTCAGCATCTCTCTGGCGAGATGCTCTTTCCCCGCCGCCTGCCGCACCGCCAGTGCCCAGTCGATCTGTTGGGCACCATTATTCTGGTGACGGCGATGGGCAAAGTCGGTGATGAGCTGGGCCAGCATGCTCTCGTCGATGGGCTTGGCCAGATAGTCGTCCATCCCCTGCCGGATCAGCCGCTCCCGTTCTCCGGGGATGGCGTGGGCGGTCACCGCCACGATCGGGGTGGTGGTGTTGAGGGACTGGTTGCGGATCGCCTGGGTGGCGCTGATGCCATCCATGATCGGCATCTGGATATCCATGAAGATGATGTCGAACGGCTGGCTCTGTGCCTGCTTGACCGCCTCCTTGCCGTTTTTGCACACCACCACCTGACTCACCATCTCCTTGAGCATGGCGGCGATCAGCTTGAGGTTGGCGGCGTTGTCGTCCACCGCCAGCACCTTGATCGGCTGCAACTGGCGCGGCGCAGGTTGCGCAGGCAGCTTCTGGCGGCTCGACTCCGGCGAGAGCAGGGCGTGCAGCAGCTTGCGATGGTTGACCGGTTTGGAGAGACAGTGCTGGGCGCCATGAGCCAGCATCGCTTCATAGAGCGCCGGCTCGTGGCTGCTAAGCAGCACTATGGTGTTCTGCTGCTGGCCGTTCAGTCTGTCGAGACGGCCGAGCACTTGCTGCGGCGTATGCAGGGTGCTGCTGCCGATGATCACCATCTCCTGCTCGCTCATCTCGGGCAAGGGATCATCGCTGGTCAGTGGGTGCACATCGAGGTGCCACTCCGCCAGCAGGGCGAGCAGAGAGGCTTGCGCGAAGGGATCCGGTTCCAGCAGCCAGAGCCGTTTGCCACGGATCCGATCCAGCGGCAGTTGTTCGGTCTGGGGCAGGGGGGAGACCTCCACATCCAGACTGAACGAGAAGATGGAGCCTTTGCCGAGCTCCGATTCAAAGCGGATCTGGCCGCCCATCTGCTGCACCAGCTTCTGGGTGATGACGAGGCCCAAACCCGTGCCGCCATAACGGCGGGAGATGGAGGAGTCGGCCTGATTGAAGGCCTGGAACAGCTGATGTTGCTGCTCCTGGGAGATGCCGATGCCGGTATCGCGGATCTGGACGTTGAGCCTCACCTTGTGGTTGCCACTGCCGGTCTGCTCGATATGGACATCGACGTTGCCCTGTTCGGTGAACTTGATGGCGTTGCCGGTGAGGTTGGTCAGCACCTGTTGCAGACGCATGGGGTCGCCGGTGAGGTAGTCCGGCACATCGGCATCCACCCGCAGGGAAAGCTCCAGCTGCTTGTCGTGGGCGCTGGGGCCGAGCAGGTGCATGGTCTCGTTGAGGGTGTCGCGCAGGCTGAACGGGATATGTTCCAGCTGCAGTTTGCCCGCTTCCAGCTTCGAGAAGTCGAGGATGTCGTTGATGATGCCAAGCAGGTTGCGCGCCGATTTCTCGATGGTCTGCATGTAGTCGGTCTGGCTCGGGGTCAGGCTGGTTTTCAGCAACTGGCGGGTAAAACCGATGACCCCGTTGAGCGGGGTACGCAATTCGTGGGACATGTTGGCCAGAAACTCCGATTTGACCCGCGCCGCCTCCTGCGCCCGCTTCTTGGCCATGTCGAGCTCGACGTTCTGGATCTCTATCTGCTCGAGGGTTTCGCGCAGGTCAGAGGTGGCCTGATCGATATTCTGCTGCATCTCTTCGTGATATTCGGAGAGCGCCTTGGCCATGGCGTTGATGCCGTTTTTCAGCATATCCAGCTCGCCGGTGAGCTGGCCGCTGACCCGGGTATCGAGCCGCCCCTCCCTGATCTTGTGCACCGCCTGCACCATGTTGGTGATGGGCTGGGTCACGCTCTTGACCAGACGGAAGCCAAACAGGGTACTGAAGGCGACCCCGATGAGCACCATGATCACCGCAAAGAAGGTGTCGCGGTATTGCAGCAACATGGCCCTGTCGGTCGCCATCTGCATCGAGATGTAGCCGATCATCGGCGGCTCTACATCGCTGGGCAGCGGGAAGCCATCTAGACTGGTTTCTGCCTGGATCGGGGTGCGCAAAATAATGTCGTCCCCCTGAAACGTCACGCTGGTCAGGTCCGGAATGGGCTCGCCATCGGGCAGCCTGAGCCGGGTGAAATCCCGGTGATAGTTCGAGGTGACGAACAGCTGGTTGTCCTGGGTGAAAACAGCGATGGACTTGATAAAGGGAGAGTTCTTGCGATGGGTCAGACCAATCAGCCGCTTGAGGGATTCTCGGCTGTGCTGGGTCATCCCGTATTCACTGGCGATCGCCAGCGGTTCGATAATGTTGATCCCCTGATCAATAAGGTTGTTTTCCAGCTGCTGGTAGCGGTGGAAGGTGAAGTAACCGGCCATCAGGCCACCAATGATCAGGGTCGGCAGGATGGTGAAGGCGAGAACGCGTGCTCTCAGGCCATATTTGGTCATACGAACAGGCCACCAGTGAACAGGGTTGGCGATAGGGTTGATGGCAATACACGGGCTCTGTGGCCGTATTTGGTCATACTATTATTCTTGTGGGACAATACCCGGCAGCAGATTCCACAATCATGACATAGCCACCTATAGGCACCAAGTTTTATGGCCCAGTTTTTCAAGCCCCAAAAGAAGTCCACCCAGCTCCAACGCATTGAATTTACGATAGACACCCTCGATCACCACTGCGTCGGTATCGGTCGCCATCAGGGCAAGGCGATCTTTGTCGAAGGGGCACTGCCCGGCGAGACCGTCAAGGCACGCATCACCGAAGAGAAAAAGCAGTATGGTCACGCCGCCTTGCAACAGGTGGTGACCCCGGCGGCCAATCGTATCGCTCCCTTTTGCAGCCATTATCGCGAGTGCGGCGGTTGCAGTGCCCAGCACATGTCGGTTGCCGATCAGCAAGCCGCCAAGGCGGCGGGACTGGTCAGCCTGTTCGAGCGGTTGGGCAACATCAAGGCGCCTGCGCTGGAGCCGGTACTGACCGGTGAAGATCGTGCCTACCGCCGGGTCTGTCGTCTGGCCATCAAATTTGACAAGAACGGTCGCTGCACCCGGGTCGGTTTCCGCCGCCGCAACAGCAACGATCTGGTGGAGATCGAAGGGTGCCCGGTCCTGGCCGAGCCGCTCTCTGCGCTGATTGCCCCGCTGCGTGAGTGCCTCAATCGCCTCAAGAGCCAGCGCGAGCTGGGCCATGCGGAGCTTATCCAGGCCGAGCAGGGGATCATGATGCTGCTGCGCCACACCGGCCGCCCCAATGAGGCGGATCGCGCCCTGCTGGTGGAGTTTGCAAAAGCGCAGGGGATCGACCTCTATCTGCAGGCGGCCGATGATCGCATCGAAGCGCTGCAGCAACAATTTTCCCCATCCTACTCGCTGGATGGCCTGTCTCTTGCGTTTGCTCCCGGTGATTTCATTCAGGTCAACGGCCCCATCAACCAGAATATGGTCGAGCAGGCACTGACATGGCTCGGGGCGAGCAAGGATGACAAGGTGCTCGATCTCTTCTGCGGTATCGGCAACTTCACCCTGCCGCTGGCCCGTCAGGCTCGCGAAGTGGTGGGTGTGGAAGGTGAACTGGCCATGGTGCAGCGGGCCGAAGAGAATGCCCGTCGCAACGGAATCACCAATGCCCGTTTCTACAAGGCCGACCTGAGCGATGACATCGTCGGCATGTCCTGGGCGCGGGAAGGGTTTGATCTGGTGCTGCTGGATCCGGCTCGCCCCGGCGCGCTGGAAGTGATGGGACACGTCGTGAAACTTTCACCCAAGCGGGTGGTCTACGTCTCCTGTAACCCGGTCACCCTGGCGCGGGACAGTCAGGTGCTGGTGAAAGGGGGTTACCGTCTGGTGCGCCTCGGCATGCTCGACATGTTCCCTCACACCGGTCATCTGGAGTCCATGGCGCTGTTTGAACGGGAGTAAATGACTCATCAGTTCGGCGATGCGGATATGTAATCTGGCATGTCTGCGGCTGTTTGAGCTGGTGTGATTGGGGTAATCTAGACCCTCGTCGTTCGGCAGGGCCTGTTGGCGCGCTCTATTGTCTTTCTGGACAATATGCCTTGAAAAGTGCGCTGGATATCCCCATTTGAGGCAATCTCATGAGGGGGAAAGTGACAGCTTTCGGCCCGATAATTTAAAGGATTGATACCATGGTTGCGGTTCGCGATATTCATTTGAAAGACAACTTCACCCTGGAAGAGTGGGTCAGCTCGCTCTCCTTGAGTGACAGTGAAAAGGATCAGCTGCGAACCGTCTACCAGTATTGTCTGACGCTCGGTGACGAGGCGCTGACCAGCAAGCTGCTGGTACGCGGCATCGAAATGGTGGGCATCCTGCAGATGCTCAGCATGGATATCGGTACCCTCAAAGCGGCCATCATCTACCCCTTCGTCGAAGCCGGTCTCATCAGCCAGGAGCGGATGGACGAGGACTTCGGCTCCAAGATCGCCAAGCTGGTGGAAGGGGTGCTGGAGATGGAGGCCATCCGCTCCCTGCAGACCCTCCATCGCAGCGAAACCTCGCCGGAGCAGGTCGACAACGTGCGTCGCATGTTGCTTGCCATGGTCGAGGATGTGCGTGCCGTGGTGATCAAGCTGGCGGAGCGGATCGCCTGCCTGCGGGAAGCGAAGACGGCAGATGAAGAGACCCGGGTGCTGATGGCCCAGGAGATCACCAACATTTATGCGCCGCTCGCCAACCGTCTGGGCATCGGCCAGCTCAAGTGGGAGCTGGAAGATCTCGCCTTCCGTTACCTGCACCCGGATACCTACAAGCAGATCGCCAAGCAGCTCGACGAGAAGCGGCTCGACCGCGAGCGCTACATCCGCGAGTTTGTGCAATCCCTGCGTAATGGCCTGAAAGAGGCGGGAGTTGACGCCGAGGTGTACGGTCGGCCGAAACACATCTACAGCATCTGGCGCAAGATGCAGAAGAAGCACCTCGAATTCAACGAGTTGTTCGACGTGCGCGCGGTGCGGGTAGTGACCAAGCGGCTGCAGGATTGCTATGCGGCGCTCGGTATCGTCCATACCCAGTTCCACCACATTCCCCGCGAGTTTGACGACTATGTCGCCAACCCCAAACCCAACGGCTATCAGTCGATCCACACCGTAGTGGTGGGGCCTGAAGGCAAGACGGTGGAGATCCAGATCCGTACCGACCAGATGCATCAGGACGCCGAGCTCGGCGTCGCGGCGCACTGGCGCTACAAGGAAGGGGCACAGGCAGGCGGCAAGGCCAACACCTTCGAAGACAAGATCGAGTGGCTGCGCAAGCTGCTCGCCTGGCAGGAGGATCTCTCCGAGAGCGGCTCCCTGCTGGAAGATCTGCGCAGTCAGGTGTTCGAGGACAGAGTCTACGTCTTCACCCCGAAAGGGGATGTCATCGACCTGCCGGCTGGCGCCACCCCGCTCGATTTTGCCTATCACGTCCACAGCATGATCGGTCACCGCTGCATCGGCGCCAAGATTGACGGCCGTATCGTGCCGTTCACCTACGCGCTGCAGACCGGCGATCAGGTGGAGGTGATCACCCAGAAAGAGCCGAACCCGAGCCGCGACTGGATGAACCCCAACGCCGGCTTCCTGCGCTCCAGCCGGGCGCGGGCCAAGGTGGCGACCTGGTTCAGAAAACTGGATCGGGACAAGAATATCGTGGCCGGTCGCGAGCTGTTCGAGAAGGAGCTGGATCGCCACAACCTCAGCATGTCCAAGATCGACAAGGGCAACATGCTGCGTCGCTTCAATCTGGAGAGCACCGACGATCTGCTGGCTGGTATCGGCAGCGGCGATATCCGCATCAACCAGGTGCTCAACTATCTCGACACCTGTTACAACAAGCCGACGGCGGAAGAGGAAGATCGCCGCTTGCTGGAGAAGCTGGAGCAGAAGGCCAATGCGCCGATGCGCCACAAGCCCAAAGACCACATAGTGGTGGAAGGGGTCGGCAACCTGATGACCCATATTGCCCGCTGCTGCCAGCCGATTCCGGGGGACTCCATTCAGGGCTTTATCACCATGGGGCGCGGCGTATCCATCCACCGGGAAGATTGCGAGCAGCTCAAGGAGTTGTCACGGCGCAACCCGGAGCGGCTGATCGATGCGGTGTGGGGGGAGAACTACTCCGGCGGCTATGGCCTCACCATCCGGATCATCTCCAACGATCGCTCCGGCCTGCTGCGCGATATCACTACCGTGCTGGCCAACGAGAAGATCAATGTGATGGGGGTGCGCTCACGCTCCAATGTGCGCGAACAGACCGCCGAGATCGACATGGAGCTGGAAATTTACAACATCAACGCCTTCAACCGGGCGTTGGCCAAGCTCAGTCAGCTTAACGACGTGATCAGCGCCAAACGGCTTTGATATCGAACCGACCGGCCCCAGTGGCCGGTCTGCATTTACGACCCTTTTTGAACAAATCGAAAGCGAATATCCCATGTCCCAACGTTATGACCTCTCTCAATTGCTCGATATCATGGCCCGCCTGCGCGATCCGCAAAACGGCTGCCCCTGGGATCTGAAACAGGACTTCCAGAGCATAGTGCCGCACACCCTGGAAGAGGCCTACGAAGTGGCCGATGCCATCGAGACCGAAGATTGGCAGGGGCTGAAAGGGGAGTTGGGCGACCTGCTGTTTCAGGTGGTGTTCTATGCCCAGCTGGGTAAAGAGCGGGGCTTGTTCGACTTCGCCGATATCATCGATACGGTGAGCGAAAAGCTCATTCGCCGTCATCCCCACGTTTTTTCCGATGCGGATCTCTCCAACGAGCAGGCGGTAAAAGCGAACTGGGAGGCGGAAAAAGCTAAGGAGCGGGCGGCCCTCGACAAAGAGAGCGTGCTGGACGATATCCCGCTCTCGCTGCCGGCCCTGACCCGCGCCGCCAAAATTCAGAAACGCTGCGCCACCGTCGGTTTTGACTGGAAGACGTTGGGGCCTGTGGTGGACAAGATCCACGAAGAGATCGACGAGGTGATGGAAGAGGCATTGATGGCCGATTTGGACGAGGCGCGGGTGAGCGACGAGCTCGGCGACCTGTTGTTTGCCACCGTCAATCTGGTGCGTCATCTGGGCAAGGATCCGGAGCAGGTGCTGCGCGGCGCCAACGCCAAGTTCGAACGTCGTTTTCGTCAGGTTGAGCAGATAATCGCCGCAGAAGGCTTGAAAATGACCGATTGCACCCTCGAAAAGCTCGATGCTGCCTGGGATAAGGCGAAGGAAACCGAGCAAAGTTGATTTGGCGCAAGATGGGGGGGCGGTGAGCCTGATAGATTTTTGCTCATTGTTTGGGAGAGGGGTTTTTGGTATACTGTTTCCCCGTCCTGCTTCATCCCCGAAGCACCCCTTAAAATTCCCTAAACTTCTTTCAGGTTCAGCATGACGACCAAATATATTTTTGTTACTGGTGGCGTTGTTTCATCCCTCGGCAAAGGCATTGCCGCAGCTTCTCTGGCAGCCATTCTGGAAGCCCGTGGTCTGGATGTGACCATCATGAAACTGGACCCGTACATCAACGTGGATCCGGGCACCATGAGCCCGACCCAGCATGGTGAAGTGTTCGTAACCGAGGACGGGGCCGAAACCGATCTGGATTTGGGCCACTACGAGCGTTTCATCCGCACCAAGATGACCCGTCGCAACAACTTTACCACCGGCCGCATCTACGCCGACGTACTGCGTAAAGAGCGTCGTGGTGACTATCTGGGCGCCACCATTCAGGTTATCCCGCACATCACCAACGCCATCAAAGAGCGGGTGATTGCCGGTGCCGAAGGCCATCAGGTTGCCATCGTCGAAGTGGGCGGTACCGTAGGTGACATCGAGTCCCTGCCGTTCCTCGAAGCCATTCGTCAGCTGGCTGCCGAAGTGGGTCGCAACAATGCCATGTTCATGCACCTGACGCTGGTTCCTTACCTGGCGGCTGCCGGTGAAGTGAAGACCAAGCCGACCCAGCACTCCGTTAAAGAGCTGCTCTCCATCGGTATCCAGCCGGATGTACTGATCTGCCGCTCCGACCGTGCCATTCCGGCCAACGAGCGCGCCAAGATTGCCCTGTTCTGCAACGTGCCCGAGCGCGCCGTCATCTCCATGAAAGACGTCGACTCCATCTACAAGATCCCGGCACTGCTGAAATCCCAGAACCTGGACTCCTACTTCACCGAGCGTTTCGGTCTGGAGTGCAAAGAGGCTGACTTGTCCGAGTGGGAACAGGTTATTTACGAAGAGGCCAACCCGACTGGTGAAGTGACCATCGGTATGGTCGGCAAGTATGTCTCCCTGCCGGACGCCTACAAGTCCGTCAACGAGGCGCTCAAGCACGGTGGTCTCAAGACCCGTCACTCCGTCAACATCAAGTACATCGACTCTCAGGATATCGAGACCCGTGGTGCCGAGCTGCTGGAAGGTCTGGACGCGATCCTGGTGCCGGGTGGCTTCGGTGAGCGCGGTGTGGAAGGCAAAATTCTGGCTGCCCAGTATGCCCGCGAGAACAAGATCCCCTACCTGGGTATCTGCCTCGGCATGCAGGTTGCCATGATCGAATTCGCTCGCAACGTAGCGGGTATGGAAGGGGCTCACTCCTCCGAGTTCAAGAAAGATTGCGCGTATCCGGTCGTCGGCCTCATCACCGAGTGGGTGGATGAAGAGGGCAACGTCGAGACCCGTACCGAGAAGTCCGATCTGGGCGGTACCATGCGTCTGGGTTCCCAGCTCTGCCACCTGGTCGAAGATTCCAAAGTGCGTCAGATGTACGGCAGCCCGACCATTTACGAGCGTCACCGTCACCGTTACGAAGTAAATAACAAGCTGCTGCCGCAGATTGAAGCGGCAGGTCTGAAAGTGACCGGTCTCTCCGCCGACAAGAAGTTGGTGGAAATCATCGAGATCCCGGATCACCCCTGGTTCGTGGCTGCGCAGTTCCACCCGGAGTTCACCTCTACTCCTCGTGATGGCCACGCTCTGTTCGCCGGTTTTGTGAAGGCGGCAGGCGAGTATCAGAAGCGTAATTTGAAGTAATTGAAAATAAATGCGGTTGGGGCACTGTGCCACAGCCGCTTTTTTTGGCATATTTTTGTTGTTTTTTTACGAAACCTGAGGAAATACACATGTCCAAGATCGTTAAAGTGATCGGTCGTGAAATCATCGACTCCCGTGGTAACCCGACCGTTGAGGCCGAAGTTCACCTGGAAGGTGGTTTTGTTGGTATGGCAGCCGCTCCGTCTGGCGCGTCCACCGGTTCCCGCGAAGCGCTGGAACTGCGTGACGGCGACAAGAGCCGTTTCCTGGGTAAAGGCGTGCTGAAAGCCATCGAAGCTGTAAACGGCCCGATCGCTCAAGCTCTGCTGGGTAAAGATGCCAAGGACCAGGCCACTGTCGACCAGATCATGATCGACCTCGACGGTACCGAGAACAAATCCAAGTTCGGCGCCAACGCCATCCTGGCTGTTTCCCTGGCTAACGCCAAAGCTGCCGCTGCTGCCAAAGGCATGCCGCTGTACGCCCACATCGCCGAGCTGAACGGCACCCCGGGTGTTTACTCCATGCCGCTGCCGATGATGAACATCATCAACGGTGGTGAGCACGCCGACAACAACGTCGACATCCAGGAGTTCATGATCCAGCCGGTTGGCGCCAAGACCCTGAAAGAAGCCGTTCGCATGGGCGCAGAAGTGTTCCACAACCTGGCCAAAGTGCTGAAGTCCAAGGGCTACAACACTGCAGTTGGTGACGAAGGTGGTTTCGCTCCGAACCTGAAATCCAACGCCGAAGCGCTGGAAGTTATCGCTGAAGCCGTTGCCGCTGCCGGTTACAAACTGGGCACCGACATCACCCTGGCTATGGACTGCGCTGCTTCCGAGTTCTACGACGCAGAGAAGAAAGAGTACAACCTGAAAGGCGAAGGTCGTGTCTTCACCTCTAACGGTTTCTCCGACTTCCTGGCTGACCTGACCACCAAGTTCCCGATCGTCTCCATCGAAGATGGCCTGGACGAATCTGACTGGGAAGGTTTCGCCTACCAGACTGCTGAACTGGGCAAGAAAATCCAGATCGTTGGTGACGACCTGTTCGTAACCAACACCAAGATCCTGAAGCGCGGTATCGACAACGGCATCGCCAACTCCATCCTGATCAAGTTCAACCAGATCGGTTCCCTGACCGAAACTCTGGCTGCCATCAAGATGGCCAAAGACGCTGGCTACACTGCCGTCATCTCCCACCGCTCCGGTGAGACCGAAGACGCGACCATCGCCGACCTGGCTGTTGGTACCGCTGCTGGCCAGATCAAGACCGGTTCCATGAGCCGTTCTGACCGTGTTGCCAAGTACAACCAGCTGATCCGTATCGAAGAAGCTCTGGGTGCCAAAGCTCCTTTCCGCGGTCTGAAAGAAGTTAAAAACCAGGCTTAATTTGCTGGTTTGCCAGCCTCGGCTGGAATGAAAAAAAACCGGAACCCAAGGGTTCCGGTTTTTTTATGATTGCTGTTCAAGCCAGCGTTGCAGATGCTGCACAAACAGCGCGGGCTGCTCGATGGGGTAGAGGTGCCCGGCGTGTGGCACCTGCAAGCGCTCGCAGGCGGGTATGGCGTTGCCAATAGCCTTACAGACCAGCGCAAACAGCGCTCTGGTATCTGCGCCCTGCACGATGCAGGTGGGCATGTTGAGCATGGCAAGGCGCTCCGGTGACCAATCTGGCCGCTCGCTCTGGCTCAACTGCTTGGGCAGGCTATCGGCTTCGGCCAACTGTGCCTGCTGCCACTTGAGCGGTTGTGCAGCAAAATAGCCTGCATGACCACCCGAACCATCGATCAGGGTCGCCACGGCCTCTTGCAACAAGCCTTCCCCAACCTGGCTAAACACGGGGCCAAACATGGCACTAGCATCGGCCATAAAGGCAGCGATCCCCTGTTCATCGAGGGCTCCCGGGCAGCCTGGCTCCACCAGATAGAGGCTTATGAATTGCTCCGGAGCCATCAGGGCCGCGGTCAGGGCAACATCCGCCCCGTATGACCAGCCCGCCAGATGCACTGGCCCGCACGGCAATTGTTTCAGCAGGGCAAGCAGATCACTGGCGTGGGTCTCCAGACCAAAAGGCCCGTTTTTGCCCGCCTCGCCAAAGTGGCGCAGGGTGGGAGCATAGACGGTGTAGTGACGTGAGAGCTGCTCGATATGTTCGAGCCAGAGTGTATGGTTGGCCAGCGCGCCATGGATCAGCAACAGCGGCTCGCCCGAACCGGCCTGCAGGCAGGGCAGCGGGCTGTCATTGAGGATAAAGGTGTGAGTCTGTGATTGCATATCAACGCCTCCCCGGCGTGTCATAAGAGCACAAGAGTATATGACAAGCGCCCTGTGGCCGGTAAGAGGGTTGCAACTGGCGTGAATGTAATGGTGATAGCTGGAAAGGTGGGAGTCCTATTTTGTCTGTTTTTTACAGCTGTGCTTCGCCACAACAGCCTGAGAGGTGAGGGGGTTGTACCTCTGGTGTCGGGTCAGACAAAGGGGAGCGTGCGCTGATAGCGCCCTGCATGCGCCTGGAAGCCCAGTTTTTCAAACAGGGCGATAGAGCGGACGTTATCTGCATCGATATCTGCGGTGAGGCTGGTGACTCCCAGTGTGCTGGCGTGGGCGAACAGCAATCCCGGCGCCTCCGACATAAACCCTCTTCGCCAATAGGCCGCATTGAGCAGGCAGCCCACCTCGCAGCTGTGACCCGCCTCGCTAAAACTGTGTAGGCCGCAGGTGCCGATCACCTTATTGCTCTTCCGTTCGACAATCGCCCACTCCAGCGACTCCCCCGTTTGCTCCAGCAGCACCACGCTCGCCATCATCTGCGCCACCATGGCGGGAGAGGTAAAGCAGGGAGCAGAGGCAAACTCCATGGTCAATGGATTGCCATAAATCTCGAATAGATCGGCAGTATCGTGCGGGCCAATGGTGCGCAACACAATCCGTGTGCCGGTTAAGTCAGGCTTCATTTATCTCCTTGGGATGTGTTACAGCAGCAAAGCCACAGGTGGATAAAGAGTCCGTATAAAGTTGGTCTCTAAAGACAATTGATACTATCAAGAAATATTGTTATCGCGAGCGTCCGATTACGCTTCGCTAATCGAACCAACGGGTTCTTATGGAGTCCCGCAGACTTCAACATGTTTTGGTACCCACCATTCTTTACAAAGGCGCGGTTTCAACGAAAAAAAGTAGTCGCCATTGACTGCCATTATTTTCTTTTCACAGTATTTTTTATTTTTCATAGTGTTATGAAGCTCCTTCCAACACTTTGATCCTTTCATATTGGTCTGCATCCATTTATCCGAACGAGGCGATATAACCGGAACTTGTATATCTAAGGCACATAGAGAGTATAAAAACTGGCCATTTGATAACTTTATAATTTCTTGCGAATTACTTCGAGGATTGACAAAATTCCACCCTAGCAGCCAATAAGGAAACGGTTTATCTTTTTTCGACCAAACATCAGATAAGAAACTAGCCGTCACTTCAATGATCTTTGAACCAGTTAATGCTTCAAGTGTTTCATATTCATCTATTTGAGTTAACTTAGGATGTATTAAGCCACAGCGAACATCATAGAAGAGGTTGATGTGCTTCATGACTCCCGGCGAATACTTCAAACTACTGTCGCTTCCTAAAGCATCTTTAGGCCAATTTTGTAGCTTTTGACTAAATTTCGTACTCTTTATCAAGCTTAATATTTCGTTATCCTCAGTATGTAACTCTCGCAATTCTTCTGTTTTCAAATGATTGAGGAAAGCTTCAATACACGAAATTGAAAAATAAACAGCAGATGTCACATGATGAAGCATACTTTCTTCATGAGGAGCCCTGTCACTATCAGTAGCCTCTCTATACATCGAACAATAATTTTTAAATACAGGATCAAGATTCCAAGGATTCATTTAACTCTCCCCGTTCGTAAAAGAATTTAACGCCCGCCTAAGGGACTGACAACGCATACAGAGATACCTTGGACACCCATCTTTTGGGTTCGGGCTATGCTACGCCTTGCTCAAAAAGGTGGGCAAAAAGGTGGGTGTCCCAGATTTGTTAGTCTCAAAAAGTAATTACTACAGATCCCGCACTACGCTTTGCCTCACCGTGATAAACCGCTTCGATATTATTGCCATCCGGGTCGAGGACAAAGGCGGCGTAATAGCCGGGGTGATAATTACGCTCGCCGGGGGCGCCGTTATCTTTGCCGCCGTTAGCCAATGCGGTTTGATAAAAGCGATCAACCATGGCGCGATCTTTTGCCTGAAAGGCGAGGTGGTGGCGACCGGTCAACACCCCCAGCGCGGCGGGACTATCGACAGAGGTGACAAACAGTTCGTCTGCCCAGAAGTAGCCCTCACCTGTGCCGCCCAGCGGAATATCGAGGGTGGTGAGAATGGCCGTATAAAATCGCTGGCTGGCGACCAAATCTTTGACCACCAGCTGGATATGGTCGATCAAGCGACCACGATGCAGGGTTTGTGTTTCCATACACCACCTTGATTTGCATGTTGTGGATGAGTCAGTGGCTTGCCGGTCAGTTTGTTTGGATCAAAAAGGGACCGAGCGAGATATGGCATGGCTACCGCCCCTGAATTTCAGCTTCCAGTCTGCTGCGTTTCACCAACGGGATGGGGTTGGCATGGCTCATGGGAGACTCCGACGAGGCAAGTGTTGCCAAATGGCAATATTAACCATGGCGCTGTGGAGAGAAAGCTCAATATTGAGATTTTCTGTGCAAGATCAATAAATTAATCAAATCTCACCAACGATTGATGACGCGCCGAGATAGCGTGAACAACCATTCTTGAACTATCTCCATAGAATATTCATGGCCATATCCCGCTTGAACCAGCATAAAACTCTTTGTTATTGTCCACCTTCCCCGCTGAAATAGCTTATTTATCTATAAATCAACAAGATAGCATTATGTGGTGGCGTCGCGGGGGCATCTGCTATCGGGAAGGAGAGTTATGAAGTCGCAGTTCAAAGTGGCGCTGGCCATGTTGGCCCTGTTCGTCGTCCAAGGCTGCACAGCCCCGGATTCATCCACCAAGCGCAATGCACCCGGCCCGGTGCTGACAGTGCATTACGAAAGCGCCCCCCTGATCCCCGTCACCATCGCCGGTGAGCAGTACCAGTTTTTGCTCGATACCGGGGCCAGTATCACCTTTATCGATCGTCGCCTGGCCAGCCGCTTCAAGACGCTGACCTTAAGTGAATTGCCCAGGGCCTATCAGGCTGATTTTGCCACTGTGAACAGCGTTTCGAGCCAACTGGGCAGCGAGCAGCTTGGCTTTGTTGAGCCGCAACCCTTCTCGGTGGGGTCGGTCACCATTGAGGACAGCGATCTGTGGGCAACTATTGATTTCGATCTTTTCTCCCAGTCTCTTGGCAGCCGTATCGATGGCATCCTCGGGATCGACACCATCCGCCGTTTCAACTGGGTGTTTGATCGCGACAAGCATCAGCTCACAGCTTTGCTGACGGCACCGTCGGCTGCCATGTTCGAGCGTTGCATCGGCTATGAAGATAGCTACAACCGCTCCCCGGCAGTGTATCTGACCCATGGCGAGAGCAGCGTGCGCATGTATCTGGATACCGGGGCCGATCAGAGCTATGCCGACCATGCCTTTATCGACTTTATGGCCAGTCAGAAGGCGATCTCTGGCGAAGATGCGATGCCACGCAAAGGGGTGGACGCCAGCGGTATGGTGGAGGGGCGTGAACATATCCTCACCGGCCTGCACTTTGATGAGCGCCAGCTCGGTGAGCTGCGCGTCTCGGAAAACAGCAATGAGCAGTATGGTCTGGGGCTGGATTTTGTTAACCGCTTCAATCGCTTTGCGATCATGCCCGGGCGGATGATGCTCTGCTACGACGCCGACAGCCTGGCGCGCAAAGTGCCGCCAATCCTGCGCAATATCGGGGTGCGTTTTGATGGCGAGCATTTGCAGGTCTACTACAGCGACGAACGGGATCTTGCCCCCTATGGTCTGGCCAACGGCGACATTCTGGAGCAGATCAACGGGGTGGCTTATCGTCCCCTCGAGATCGACAAGGTGCGTGAGCTGCTCAGCACCAGCAAGCCGAGGTCGCTCAAGTTGCGGATTGTGCGGGAAGGAAAACCGCTGGATATCGCCATCTAGTCAAGGTGGGGCGGCAAGACGAGCCGCCCCTATGAGCGTCAGCCCTTGGTCGGATTTTCCATGCAGGTGAGGGTTGGCTGGCCGTAACGCTCCAGCGTGGCGTCGTCCCCCTTGGTGAAGAAGGTGAGGTTTTGCCCTTCATAACGAGCGCCGCTGGCGCTGGGGGCTTCATAGGCGAGCACTTGTTGCTGCTTGTCGCCCTCGCTCAGGTTGATCACCGCGGCGGGCAGCTTGGCATCGTTATAGAAGTAGGTAGAGAGCATGACGTTCTTGCCGCACTTGTAGTTGACCGGAGCCGGCACCATCAGCTGGCCGCCGCTGATCTGCAGTTCGGTGATCCGCAGCAGGTAGTTATCCTCCACACACTGGCGCAGATCTTGCCCCTTCCAGCAGTCGTTACGCCCCTTGATCCAGCCGCGCTGCATGGCGCGCTCGGTCTTGAGCTGCTCGGGAGAGAGCGCAGCAATCGCCTTGGGGTAGAGGGCCGCCAGTTCGTTATCAAGGGCGGCCAGTCCGGCATCCTTGCAGATCAGGGTTTCGACCGACCCGGAGGCTTTGGTGCAGTCAAAGGAAGGGGTTGCGGCGCTAGCCAGCAGAGGGGCAAACAGCAGGGCGGCAAGCAAGGTCTTGTTCATCGATAGATTCCAGCAATGAGGAGGGTGTTTTGGCCTACTACAGCACACTCTACAGAGCAATGCAGCAGGGGAGCCGAGCGCATTTTGCTCTGCAGCATATGCTGGCGACCGGTTTTGCCGCGCTACTCCAGTGGGGAAGGGAACTGTTGCTGGATGAGGCCGGCTTGTTTGAAAACTGGTCAGGAGTGGTCGCTATTTTGAGCATTCAGACAGGCCAGCAGCATTGTACTTTCACTCCTGTTCGAGAGGCGTGCTAGATTTGCGGCCTTTTCTTAATAACAAGAAGGTTAGCTATGTTCAGGTTGATGACGGGGGCCTTGCTGGCCATCATGCTGTCCGGTTGTGCTGCCATGTTTAACGGCACAAGTCAGCAGGTTTCCATTCGCAGTCAGGATCCCGATGCGGAGATCTACGTCAACGATATGCTGCTGGGCCACGACAATGTGCTCACCTCGTTCAAGAAGAAAGAGAATTACACCATCACGGTCAAGCGTGCGGATTGCTACTCGGTGACCGTGCCGGTTTCCAAGTCGTTCGATGCCACCACTCTGCTCGGGATCTTTGTCGATTTCGGCGTGGTCTCCATTCTGGTGGTCGATGGGGTCGGCACCGGCGCCTGGCAGAAGTTTGATCAAAATGCCTTTATCGTTGACCCCATCTGCAAGAAAGCCTGATCGTTATTGATGGGGCATCGGGTGATGCATCCAGATACAGATCTTTGCTGATGTGAAAAACCCGACACTCCTGGCCGGAATGTCGGGTTTTTTGTTGCCGCGATAAAGGGGGAGGCGGGTTGCCCGGTTGATCAGGCCAGCGCCAGTTGCTGACTGCGGGCGCGCCACAGCCGCTCGTGGAAGAAGAACACCACGGTGTTGATGGCCGGTTCGATCATCGCCATCACGCCGCCGGTGAGCAGCTCGCCGCTCAGCAGGAAGGCAACCCCGAAGGCCACCGAGAAGTGGACCACCGCGAAGCTGCTGGTCTTGGCCTGCAGGCTGTGCTTTGGTTTGAGCTTGTGCCAGCCAAGGTCATGAAAGTAGAAGGCGACCGTGTTGACGGCGGGCTCGATCAGGGCGATCAGGCTGGCTGTCAGCAGCTCACCGGTCAGCTGGTAGGCCACGGTAAAGGCGACACCGAAGTGCAGGATGGCAAAGCTGATGGTCTTTTTCATGATGGCGGCTCCCTCTGTTGATGATGAGAGTATCCGCCAAAATGAGGCTAAATGAAAACTATTCTCATCTATTGCCCGGATAGGGAAAACCTATCAACGGGCGAGTGGCCGGTGCTGTATCGCCTGGCGACTGGCGCACCGCAAGAGCGAGCATCCGGAGCAGAAGACCTTGGACACCCATCTTTTGGGTTCGGGCTATGCTACGCCTTGCTCAAAAGGGTGGGTGTCCCAGATTTGTGCAGATTTGTGTTTGAAAGTCACCAGAGTGCCATAGGTGAGCCCCAAGCCCATATTGTCAGAGAGACCTTGGACACCCATCCTTTGGGTTCTGGCTATGTTGCGCCTTGCTCAGAAAGGTAGGTGTTCCAGATTTGCCAGATTTGTCGCATCGATTTGAGCAACAACGCCGATTTAGTCTACAAATCCATCTGAAACAGCTATCGAGTTATTTAAAGGCATGTTTAAAATAAACTACGTTAGAAATAAAATATGGCATGTAAGACTTTACGGGATCAGAATTTTACTTTTCAAATAACCATAACACACAAAATGATATTGCGCCGAATATAGCAGGAATAAATAAAAATATTCTGATTAAGCGAATCAGCAATAATCTATAAACTACCCTCAACACATTCCAGACTAAAATTAAAGCAATAGATATATACGCTATTTTCATGCACCAAACTATTATTAAGTTGATATTTCTATACTCTGTGAAATCTCCCCCCCAAACTTCAAAGTAAATAAAGACATACGCACCAATGTTGTATGGTAATGTAAATATAGATTTTACGCCATGGATTAGATAGTAATAAAATGCTGCGACATAATTTAATGGCATGCTATGTACATGCCAATTTATTAAAAAATCCCAAAGTGAGGAAAGCACTGTGAAAGCAATAAGAGTTGCAGTTCCTAATATGTAAAGGAGGCCCAATCCGCTTAAATCCCTGCTCTCGTGTACCTCACCTTGGTATTCACCATCAGGTCCATATATCTTATATGACATATATTACACCCCTTTGAATCAAATTAAATGCTAAAGCTATTTCTGTTAAGTTAAGATCTGAACAAATTATATGGCGGTTAACTTGTTTAATTGCCATAAATAAAAAAATGAGATCTCATTTTATTTTGAGGGTCTCATAAAGACCCAGTTTTCATTTTTTCAACACTTGATGCAATGTCAGAAGACCTTGGACATCCATCTTTTGGGGTCGAGCTATGCTACGCCTTGCTCAAAAAGGTGGGTGTCCCAGATTTGTGCACTTTAACCGTTTATTATGCGATTTTTCCGTCTTCGATGATATCTCTTAATTCCTCTATCGATAAAGGAGGTCTTTTTGCATGTAGCATTCTATGACAATTCGTACAAACAGGGCGTAAATCCGTTGAGGGGTTAATTGTATGCTCACCTTTATATGTTGAAATAGGCTTCAAATGGTGCACTTCGATATATTTATCACCAAGTTTTCCATACACTTTACCAAACTCGAACTCACAAACATGACAACTATACCCAAATGTCATAATACATTTTTGGCGAGCTATTGGATTTCTATCGTACGTTGTAATAGTGACTTTCTTGGCTCTCCCTTCTTTATACTCAGGAATATCTCCCTTATGTTTACCAAACTCGATTAGAGTTCTTTTTTCTAGCATTTTACAGATGGAGTCTGCATATTCTTTCGGAATATAAACACCACCACTTTCTGGAGTCCACTTGAAGTCTGGATAGTTCTTTTCTAACTCTTTAAGAGATATAATTGGCTCATCAGACAGAGCTTTAAAGTCCAACAAAGCACGCAATGCCTTTCCTTTATCTTTAGCCTTAACAGGATCCCAATGTTCTAAGAGATCTGGTTTAGTTAATACGTAACCACATCCTATGATACCTTTAGGCTCTAAACCTAGCCGCATCATATAAAATTTCTCACCAACCTCAATTTGCTTCCTTTTACCAGAGCTCCAAATTTCTTGGTAACAACCATCCGTATTAACAGAGACAATGGCTTCCTTTAGATCATACCAAGCCCACTTTTGGGGGTTCCAAGTAAATAGATACGAATTCATTCATCAACCTTATAATCGCATAACGCCTGCCTAAGGGGCTGGCAACGCATTACACTAAACTCAAACGCAACAACCGTAACCACCACGGTTCATCGGGACTGGAAACGCCACGTGTTGACAGTCCCTCTTGAGGCGTTTGTTAGGCTTATGCCCAACGTATACCCATAAACTTATTAAGCGCTGTAACATGCTCTGGATACGCATATATCGAAACTTCTTCGATTCCTATAGCTTTAGCCACAGCGTATCGGTGATGACCACCTTGAAAAATAACTTCGTTATTCTCGACAGGTTTAATTATTGGTGGAGTAATGGGGTTACCCTCAGATAAATACACTATCATCTCAGCTAGTTTCGATTGGCAGCCAAGTTCCCATAACTCATCGCCATCTCGTCGACTGTAATGACACAAATGTTTATCAAACTCCAATAAGGGCATGTGACCGAGAACAAGTCCTTCAGGGAACATTTTTTCAAAATCAGCTTGCGTTAAACCGTCAAAGCAAAACTTTTGAGATTCCAACCGGTAGTCCCAGTTAAATTTTATTACTGGCCATTCTTCCGGTGGCTTATTGTATAAATATTTTGATTTGTTAAAAACTCGCTCATTTTCATCGGTTTCACGTCTATAGTGTTCAGCACTTTCATATCCCAATGCTTGGGCTAATTCATCACCCATTTCGTTAATATGTTCCTCTGATAAGCCTAACAGTGATTAGATAGAAGGCGGCACTAATCCGTTAGCAGAGCATTCCATATAACTCCGTAACATTTTCACTGCCGCCAAGTAAAAAAATCATTAAATCATAATGTTACAAACTTGTTCTCGTGCTGAGCGTATTCGCTTGACTTCCTCTTTTTGCGCCACCGTATACCACTGTATAAAAAATCAGTACTCAGGGCACTCTTGGCAAGCGCCGCCAGATCACGCCTGCGTGAGCAGGTCAGAAATAAAAATGGGGCCGTCACCATGTTGAGTCGGTCGTAGGCAACTCTTGCTTATCCATTCCATCCGGCATGGCTACCGCCCCTGAATTACAGCCTCCAGTCTGCTGCGTTTAACCAACGGGATGGGGTTGGCATGGCTCATGGGGTGACTCCTACGAGGCTTTGTTGCCAATCGGGTATATTAGCGGCGGGTAGGCGGAGGGAAAGGACCAGATGGCCGATTTCTGATCTGGATCGGCTAATTGGTCAATAAGACCTTGGACACCCATCTTTTGGGTTCGGGCTATGCTACGCCTTGCTCAAAAAGGTGGGTGTCCCAGATTTGCCATCCTCCCCCAAGGCCAAGAATCGCTATGGCAACCCCATGCTGATCACCGTCGAGGCCTTCTACGCCTAAGCTGCCTATGGCAACGATGCCCCGAGCAGGGGCGCGACCTTGCTATCCCAGAACACCGGCCTAGTGCCGGTGTTCTGCTTTTCAGGTGTCAGCGCCTGTTCAGGGGTGCGGCTTGCCCGCCTGCCAGCGTTGCAGTCCGGCACCGGCCAGCACCAGCAGGGTGCCGAGCAGATCGCTCCCCTCCAGCCGTCCGGCCAAGGCATCGAGCAACACGCCTCCCGCCAACTGGCCCGCGACGATGAGCAAGGCGCAGACCAGGGCCCCAACCCGGCCTATGGCCCAGCTGCTGATGGCAACGAACAGCGCCCCCAGCACGCCGCCGAGCAGCAGCCAGGGATCGAGCCCGGCCAGATTCCCCCAGGGTGCCCCCTTGAGGATGAGCAGGGCGCCGAGTAGCACGAAGCCGAGCAGGTGGTTGGCGAGGGAGGCCGTCATGGCGCCCCGGGCGCTGGCGAGGCGGCCATTGAGGGTACGCGACAGACTAACCGCCACGCCGTTGAGCAGTCCCAGCAGGATCAAGAGGGTCATGGTTCTCTCCTAACGCAGCACGATCAGCAGGGCGCCGATCATCACCAGCAGGGCGGCGAGCATGTCCTTCCCTGATGGGCGGCGGCGAACCAGCCCGAACCAGCCTCTGGCGTCGCACAGGGCGCCAAACAGCAACTGGCCCAGCAACAGCAGGGCGAGGGTGCCCGCCATGCCCAGCTGCGAGTTGAGACACAGGGCCGCCAGCACCACAGTGAGCGCCCCCGGCAGGCCGCCAAGCCACGCCCAGGGCGGAGCAGACTGCGGTCCCTGGGGTCGTCGGGCCAGCCACCACAAGAGCGCGGCCACCAGGCTGCCGACCCCGTGGGCGAGCCAGCTCGCGAGCCATGGATCGGTGGCGCGGGCCAAGGCACCGTTCTGGGCGATCATCAGCGCCAGCAGCAGGCCAGCGGCGAAGGCGGCCAGGGCGCCGATTGTCTGGAGGCGTCCTGGGCGGCGGTCAATAAGAGGGGGGATCATGGGGTAACTCCTTGGTTGAACAGAGGAGTAGGGTAAATTGTTTTTGATATGGGGATAATCTACCATTTATGAACAATATTGTTTCTATATTGAGAACAACATGAACCAAGATGCCTTCGCCCTGCTCCCCGCCTTCGTCGCTGTGGTGGAGGCAGGTACTTTCTCCGGCGCCGCCCGCCAGCTCGGCCTCAGCAAGTCGGTACTGAGCAAGAAGGTGAGCCAGCTTGAGCAGCAGCTCGGTTGCCAGCTCATCTACCGCACCACCCGCTCCCTCACCCTGACAGAGGCAGGGGAGCGCTACTTCGAGACGGTGCACCATGCGGTGCGTCTGGCCCGTGACGGGGAAGATGCCATCGGCGCCCTGCAGTCGGCGCCGCGCGGCCTGCTGCGAGTGACGGTGCCCATGGTCTATGGCCGGCGCCACATAGCCCCCCTTATCCCCGAATTTCTCGCCCTCTATCCCGAGCTGCAGTTGCAGCTGGAGATGAGCGACGCCCAGCAAGATCTGGTGGCCGAGGGGTTCGACGTGGCGGTGCGCATCGGCGAGCTGGAAGATTCAAGCCTGGTCGCCCGCCGCCTAGCCCCCTGTCACAGCACCCTGTGCGCCGCCCCCACATACCTAGCGCGGGCCGGCACGCCCCGTACCCCGGCCGATCTCGAGGCCCACAACTGCCTCTTCTACTCCCTGTTTCGCGGCGGCACCCAGTGGCGCCTACAAGGCCCGGAGGGAGAGGTTGCCATCACCCCGCGGGGCAACTTCGAGGTCAACAACAGCGACGCCATCCACACCGCGCTGCTGGCAGGGCTCGGCATTGGCAACATGCCGGACTTTATCGTGGAGCGGGATCTCGCCACCGGCCGGCTGGTGCCCCTGCTGCCAGGCTATGCCCTGCCCGAGCACGGCATCTGGTGCCTCTACCCCCGCCGTCGCCACCTGCCCGCCAAGGTGGAGGCCTGGCTGGCGTTTCTTCACGAACGCTTGGCTCTGCGCTAGGGGGCACGGGGATAACCGAAGCGGTTCACGTTTTTTTCATCTGGAAAGGAGTAGAGTAGGCCATTACCAAGCGCCTGTTTTAATTGAAAAAGGCTCCAGAGAGGCATGCCATGGCATCGCACCTCTCACCCTAGGGAAGGTGCGAACAAGTCCCTGATAAGCAGTAGCGGGTAAAAACAAGAAGCCCCTGAACGGGGCTTCTCTTTGCTGGCCATGCCGCCACTGTGAACGGCTTGGGTGAGCGACTTGCTGGCGCCTTGGCCGGGCGCCGGAGCGAGCTGGTGCTGGCCTACTCTTCGACCTTGTTGAGCCACTCGACCTTGTACTGGGCGCCGGCGCCTTGCGCCAGCTTGGCACAGAGCGGTTTGAGGAAGGCTTCAATCTGCTCGTCCAGCATCCAGGGCGGGCTGATGATCAGCATGCCTGAGCCGTTCATTCCCCAGTCGGCAGTCTGACCGGCCACTTCCAGCTCGGCCACCAGGACGTTGCCGAAGTTCTCGCGCTTGATGGCGCGCAGCATGTCGCGGGATTTGTCCGCCTCTTGCCCGAGGATCGGATACCAGAGGGCGTAGATGCCGGTTGCCCAGCGTTTTTGCGCCTTTTTCAGGGTGTCGACCACGGCGAAGTAATCTTCTTTGAGCTCATAGGGCGGGTCGATTAGCACCAGCCCGCGGCGCGGAGTCGGCGGCAGCAGGGCGATCAGCCCCTCGAAGCCGTCACGGTGGTGCACGGCGACGCGGGGGTCATAGCCCATGTTGGCGCGCAGGTCTTCGACCTCGTTGTTGTGCAGCTCCATCAGCGCCAGCTTGTCCTGCTCGCGGGTGAGGCGACGGGAGAGCTCCGGCGAGCCGGGGTAGTAGTGCAGCTCGCCGTTCTGATTCATCTCCTCGATAACACCCAGATAGGGGGCCATGGCAGACCACTGGGCCCGCTCATCCCACAGGCGGCCGATGCCGTCGGCATACTCGGCCTTTTTCTGGGACCAGTCGCCGCGCAGGTCGTAGAGACCGCCACCGGCATGGGTGTCCAGCACGATGAAGGGTTTCTCCTTCTTCTTGAGGGACTCGATGATCAGGGCCTGAACGGCGTGTTTCAGCACGTCGGCATGGTTGCCGGCGTGAAAGGCGTGGCGGTAGCTCAGCATATTAGATCTCTGAGGGGGCCCTGCTGGGCACCCAGTAACGATAGATAGTTCAACAAATTGCGGCTGTTGCCGCGAAACAGGGAGAGGCTGCGCAGGGTCTGCAACAGGACGCCCTGTTGCAGCCGCTCCAGCTCCAGTTCGTGGGCCAGCATCGACTGATACTGCTGTTCGTCGAGTCGCGTCTTGGCGCTCTGGCGCAGGGCGCGCCACGGGGTCAGCACCGCTTCGGTCTGCACCAGCGCCGGTTGCAGGTCGGTGAGATCGACCACGATGCCGAGCTGATCGAGCCGGTGCAGCAGCAGCGCCAGATTGACGTTGCCCCCCTGCTCCTGCACGGTGAGCCAATCCTGGCTGCGCTCACCATAGACCTTGCCGCTCCAGTACCAGAAGCCGATCGGCGTCGGCAATTCGTGGACCGCGACCCGCTCGCTAGCCATCAGCTGTTCGTCACGCAAAGAAGGCTTGCTCCATGGTTTCCAGCTCTTCGGAGAGGCTCATCCACTCCAGCTCCACCTCTTCCAGTTGCTCCTTGAGGGGGCCCTGGGATTTGAGCAGTTCGGAGAGCTTGGTTTTAGCGCTTTCTTCGTAGATGGCGGGGTCGGCCAGCTGGCTCTCGATGTCGGCCAGCTTACCCTGCAGCTTCTCCATGCTCGCTTCGAGTTTTTCGAGCTTCTGGCGCAGGGGACGGGTTTGCTGGCGGAACTCCGCCTCGCGCCGCTTCTGATCCTTGCGCGCTACCGCCGAGTTGGCAGAGACAGGGCCATCCGCCGGTTTGGCGTTAGCCTCTTTCTCCTGCTCGCCGAGCCACTTGTGGTAGTCGTCCAGATCGCCGTCGAACGGCTCGACCCGGCCACCGTGCACCAGATAGAAGTCATCTGTGGTGGTGCGCAGCAGGTGACGGTCGTGGGAGACCACCACCATGGCCCCTTCGAAGCCTTGCAGCGCCATGGTGAGGGCGTGGCGCATCTCCAGATCCAGGTGGTTGGTCGGTTCATCCAGCAGCAGGAGGTTCGGCTTTTGCCAGGTGATCAGCGCCAGCACCAGCCGCGCTTTTTCACCGCCGGAGAAGGGGGCTACTTTGTCGAGCGCCTTGTCACCGTGAAAACCGAAGCTGCCCAGATAGTTGCGCAGCTCCTGCTCGGTCTTGTCCGGCGCGAGGCGGGCCAGATGATCGAGCGGGGAATCGTCGAGACGCAGGGTCTCCAGCTGATGCTGAGCGAAGTAGCCGATGCTCACCCCGGCGCTCACTTCGAGCTTGCCGGAGAGCGGCGGGTTGGAGCCCGACAGCATCTTGATAAAGGTCGATTTACCGGCGCCGTTGCGACCGAGCAGACCGATACGGGAACCCGGTACCAGATTGAGTTTGATCTTCTCCAGGATCACCTTGTCGCCGTAACCGGCAGAGAGGTTCTCCATGGCGATCAGCGGGGTCGGCAGGGCCGACGGCTCGCGAAACTCGAAGCTGAATTCGGAGTCGGCGTGGGCGGGCAGGATCTTCTCCATCCGCTCCATGGCTTTCAGGCGGCTCTGTGCCTGGCGGGCCTTGGAGGCCTTGTAGCGGAAGCGATCCACATACGCCTGCATGTGGGACATCTCCCGCTGCTGCTTCTCGTACATCGACTGCTGCTGGGCCAGATGTTCGGCGCGCTGCAGTTCGAAGTCGGAGTAGCCGCCGGTGTATTCGTTGAGCTTGCCGTTCTCGATATGGATGATGCGGCTGATGACCGAGTCGAGGAAATCGCGGTCGTGAGAGATGAGCACCAGCGTGCCCTGATAGCCCTTGAGCCACTTCTCCAGCCAGATCACCGCATCGAGATCCAGGTGGTTGGTCGGTTCATCGAGCAGCAGCAGATCGGAGCGGCAGAGCAGCGCCTGGGCGAGGTTTAAGCGCATGCGCCAGCCACCGGAGAAGCTGCGCACCGGCGAGCTGAGCTGCTCGTCGCTGAAACCGAGGCCGTGCAGCAGCTCGGCGGCGCGGGCGCGAATGCTGTAAGCGCCGATGGTATCGAGGCGACCGTGCAGCTCGGCCACCAGCAGACCATTGTCATCCTGCTCGGCTTGCGCCAGCTGGGCTTCCAGCGAACGGAACTCCTTGTCGCCGTCGATCACGTACTCGAGCGCGGAGCAGTCGAGCGCCGGGGTCTCCTGCGCCACGCCCGCAATCTGCCAGCCAGCGGGCAGGCTGAAGGTGCCGCTGTCGATGGCCAGCTCGCCCCGTACCAGTGCAAAAAAGGTGGACTTGCCACAGCCGTTTTTGCCCACCAGACCCACTTTGTGGCCGGGGTGAATGGTGGCGGAGGCGTTGTCCAGCAGCTTGCGGCCGCCGCGGATCAGTTCGATTTGACTGGCAACTATCATGGGTGGGATCTGCTTGCTCAAAATGGAGGAGAAAAACTGGCGCGGATCTTACGTGAAATGACGCTGATTTGCACTGTAGCGAAGGGCTGGTCACTGGCTGGCGCTGCAAAAACATGCCATAACAGAGAAACCAGTTTGGTTACGGGAGGTTAGCATGCATATCAGGGATATTATGACGACCCGGGTCGCCACCGTTTCAATGGATGATCGACTCCGAGTCATCAAGGATATCTTCGAGCAGGCACACTTTCGCCACCTGCTGGTGCTGGAAGAGGAGGAGCTGGTGGGGGTCATCTCGGATCGGGATCTGTTCCGTGCAATCAGCCCCTATCTCGACTCCGAAGCCGAGATGAGCCGCGATACCGAAACCCTCAACAAGCGGGCCCACCAGATCATGAGTCGTCAGCTCGTCACCATCGCTCCCCATCTCACCGTGCGCGACGGCGTCAAGCTGATGCTGGAGAAGGGGGTCTCCTGCCTGCCGGTGCTGGAGAATGGCGCCCTGGTCGGCATTATCAGCTGGAAAGATTTTCTCAAGGCGGCGCTGGAGAGTGACGCGCTGGTTTGAGCCCAACGCTCATCGCCATCAGCTGACAGAGAACAAATAGAGAGAGGGGAGCCAAGGCTCCCCTCTCTCTATGTTGGCTTTGCCGACAATGCCGGTTTGCACGCCGCTGGCATCATCATGGCTCGGGCTGCCCTGCGACAAGGCAGGAGGGGCCGCTGCCGGAGAGGTGCGGCTGCAGATGAGTGCGGATCTCCTGCAGGGTGCGCTGGTACTGCTGGGCATGTTGATCGAGAAACGCGGGGCTGTGCTTGAGGCGCCGCTCCAGGGTATCAACCAGCAGCGCCACCCTGGGGGCCGCCATACCCGCAGGCCAGCAGTGTTGCAGCAGCTCCAGCAGTTGCCAAGCATCGCCCGGCAGGGCGGGGAACTCCTCAAGCAGTTGCAAGCCCGCTTGCAGGGCAGTCTGATACTGGCTGGCCTGCATCGCCTTGTGGCGCAGCTGGCGCAGTTCGTTCAGCCGTTGTTCTCTTGCCGTCAGGCGCTTGCCCAGCTCGGCCACCAGATGGTGGAACAGCTGGCGGGTGAGCGGGTGGGGTGCCACCCTGACGCGGTATTGGGTCAGCTGGGTCAGGTAACGCTGGGCGTGGTGGGGCAGGCCGCAGAACTGGCTGACCGCAAAGCCGAGCAGCAGGGTGAGGTGGTTGTCGCTCCCCTCATCCGGCTGGTGGTGGGCAATCAGGATCAGCGCCTCGTCAAAGCGGTACTCCAATCCCTTCATCAATGCCTCCAGCAGCTCATATTCGTGGGGTTGCAGGTGGACGGTGCGTTTGAGGTGCTCCCACTCCTGTTGCAGGGAGCGGATCCGGTTGCTTGAGGGGGCGCGCCACAGCACCGCCAGACTGGCATTGAGCATGAAGCTGTCGATGGCGAGCCGGACGCGCTGCTCGCTGAAGTGGCGCAGGGTCAGGCTGTTGGCCTGCTCCAGCACCTTCTCCTCATCTTGCAGCACCAGCCCGAGCAACATCGCCAGCTGATGCCAGCGCGGCTGATGGGGGCGGATCTGCAGCAGCTCTCCCATGGTCTCCCAGGCCGCCAGCCAGTAATGCTGATGCAGCTGGCTGGCGAGTTGCAGCTCCAGCCGGGTGGCCATCGAGACGCTGGCCTGATGGCGCTGCAAGTCAGTCCGGGCGCTCTGCAATTTGCCGAGCCCCAGCATGGCGTAGAAGAGCCCGGCCCTTGGCCAGCTCGCCTGATACTCGTTGGCACAGAGGGCATAGTGCTGGGCGGCGGTGAGCCGCTCGGTCGATTGCAGCAGCAGGTAGCCCTTGAGTCGATCCAGCCAGGGGGTCAGCGAGCGATTCTCCCGTTGAAACAGCAAGTCTTCACAGAGGGCGGTAGCCAGTTGCCACTCCCGCAGCAGAATGGGGGCGGCCAGCGTACGGGTCAGGTTGCTTAACTTCACCAGCTGGCCGAGCACCGCGGTGAGCTGCTGGGTCATGAAGGGGAGGGGCAGATAGAGGGAGAAGTAGAGATCCGAGGGGAGAAACTCCTGCTCGCTCTGATCGGCATCGAGCAGCAGCAATACACAACCTGGTTGCAGCAGGCCGAGATAGTGCGCTTCGTGCAGCAGCCGGGCTCCGTCAAGATCCTGCTGCTTGTCCTGCTGACAGATGATGGCGTCGAAGGCGTGCTGTTGCAGCAGGGCTAGCAGGCCACTGCGCTCGTGGTTTGGATGACTGTGGTAGTGGATCCGGTCGGCGGGCACCCCCTGTTCGGTCAGTTCCCGGGTGATGGCGCTACGGATCAGGGGATCCTCTTCGAGCAGCAGTATCGTCATGCAGGTACTTCCTGTGAGCAAACCATTAGGTTGATTATGGTAGACCCAAGAGGAACATAGGCACAGCACTCGCTGAGTGAAAAGCTGACAGTAGCCAGCAGGGTGGTGGAGGGCGCACTATGGGCTGTTATTTCAATCGGTTATGCCATCTCTCAGGGCGGCAACCTGTTATTGCCGAGGGCGGGCCTGTGCCCCGAAGGGGCAGTCGCTCTGGCGGATCAGCCGCGACCCCTTGCCCTGTTCCCCCAGCCAGCTCAATTCCAGCTTGCCGAGGCGGCCCAGATGACGCAGCTCGAACTCGTAGCGTTGGCAGAGGTTGTCCTGGGGCAGGCTCGCCATCCCCGCTGGCAGTCGGTATTGATAGCGCAGGAGTGGCCCATCCTCCAGCGTGCTGGCCACCGGCACCAGCCCCTCTGGGGTGGGCTGCGGCGCCCTGAGTGCGCGGCGCAAACTGAGCGGCGCATCGATCGCCTTTTGATAGTGCAGGCCGTTCATCGCCGCCAGCTCCTCTTCCAGTCGTTGCAACTCCCCTTCCAATCCATTGAGTGCCGCCCCCAGCTGCTGGTGGGTCGTTGACGAGGCGCAGCCACCCAGCAACAGGGTGGCAAGCAGCAGGGCGGCTCTGATGGGGGGCACGGTATCTCCTTGGCAATGACGATGAAGCGTGAAGGTCAGGTCGGCTGGCCCTGACTATAGCAGGGGATTGCTGGGGGGCGTCCCCTGCAGCAGTTGCGCCAGACGGGCCAGCCCCTCGCCGACCCGGGCGTCGGTAGCGGGTTGGCTCAGGCTCAGGCGCACCCCCTGCGGAGCGGCAAACTGACCGGCGGCGAAGTGTTCCCCGCTCGCCACGCCAACGTCAAGGGCATCGGCGGCTGCAGCAAACTGCTGGCTGCGCCAGGGCTCAGGCAGCGGTAGCCAGGCGTGCATGCTGCCCGGCTGCCAGCGGGCGGCAGGCAGCAGGTGGCGCAGCAGTTCGCCACGGCGTTTGAGGATCTCCCGCTGCTGCTCGACCAGCGGCATGATCTGGCGCTGACTGACCATTTTGCAGGCCAGCTCGATCAGCAGCGGGCTCACCATCCAGCTCGACAGCCGCATGGTCTGGGCGAAGGCGCTGCGCAGGGCAGGGGGCGTCAGTACGAAGCCCACCCGCAGGCCGCCGCAGGCGATCTTGGCCAGACTGCCCAGATAGATGACCCGCTCCGGCGCCAGATTGACCAGAGGGATCACAGGTTGCTGGGGCAACAGGCCGTTGACGTCATCCTCGATGATCCGCAGATCGTGGCGACGGGCGATGGCGACGATGGCCTCCCGCCGCGCCAGACTCATGGTTGCGGTGGTGGGATTTTGCAGGGTCGGGGTGAGGTAGAGCAGCTTGGCCCGGCGGGTACGGCAGGCGGCGTCCAGCGCCTCGGGCAGCAGCCCCTCCTCGTCCATCGCCAGTCCCACCACCTGATTTTTCAGTTGGCGGGCGTTGCCCAGCATGCCGGGGTAGCTCAGCCCCTCGCACAGGATGGTTTCCCCCACGCAGCTGGTCGCCAGCAGCGCCAGCATGATGCCGTGCTGGGCGCCGTGGCTGAACAGCAGGCGATCCTCACTGCAGGCCACCCCTTGCTCCGCCAGCCAGTTGACGAACTGCTGGCGCTGATCCGGTCGTCCCGCTTCCTTGTCGTAGCCGAGCAGGGCGTTGAGATCCCCGTCCGCCACTTCTCCCAACATGGGGCGAATGATGGCCGCCCGATCCAGCTGTACCGGCAGGTTCTGCCACAGCTCGATGCGGTGCCCCTCCTCCTGGCGGATCACCCACTCATTGGCGGGATCCGTGTTCGCTCCCTTGACCCAGGTGCCGTGGCCCACCCGGGCGGCCAGCAGGCCGCGCCGCTCCGCCTCGCTGTAGGCGCGGGTGACGGTGCCTACGGTGACACCCAGACGATCCGCCAGGGATCTGTGGGTAGGCAATCGGGTCTGCGGTGGCAGCTCGCCATTCACGATCCCCTGTTCGATCGCTTTGACCAGCTTGAGGTAGAGGGGGCCATCGAAGGCCGCAAGGTCGGGCGTCCAGATTGTCATGGTGACAATAAATCCATTGATCCAAATTTACTGTCAATATAGCGTGAATTTCAACCTGATAACAATCAAATAGCTCACATTGTATCGATACAATGTGGCAAGTAAGGAGTCACAATATGACGATGGAGTGGTATGTCACCCTGTTTGGCTTTGCCGTACTCACCTGCGGTACGCCGGGGCCCAACAACCTGATGTTGACGGCTTCCGGTGCCAACTTCGGGGTGCGTCGTACTCTGCCACATCTGCTCGGGGTGGGGCTGGGGCAGCCGGTGTTGCAACTGGTGCTGGCGCTGGGGCTCTATCCGCTGTTCGAGCGCTGGCCCTTATTACGCCTCGGTTTGCAGATCTTCGGCAGCCTCTATCTGCTGTGGTTGGCGTGGCGTATCGCGGTGGCCGGGGCGCCGGGGGATCCGGCCCGTCGGGCCCGTCCGCTGACCATGCTGGAGGGGCTGGGCTTTCAGTTCCTCAATCCCAAGGCGTGGATGATGGGGATCTCCGCCATCAGTCTGTTCAGCCTGTCCGGCGCCAGTTACTGGTCGAGTCAGCTGGCGGTGATGGTCATGTTTGCGCTGGTGGCCCTGCCGGTCTGCTTTGTCTGGGTACTGTTCGGCCATCAGCTGAGCAACTGGATCAGCTCGGATCGGGGCTGGCGGCGACTCAACGGTTCTCTCGGCCTGCTGACGGCGCTCTGTGTGGTGATGCTCTGGTATTGAGCCGTGTTGCGCTGGAGGGGGAGGTGGCCTGGAATGAGGCATTTCTGACTTGTCGCCACGGGGTTGGCTCTGCATATTAGAAGGCTTTCCCCATAACGGGGGCGTTGCATCGACAAGAGGTTGAGATGGATCTGAACTGGTTACTGCCCCTGGCGGGGTTTGCCCTGGTTACCTGCGGCACGCCGGGGCCCAACAATATGTTGCTCACCAGCGCCGGGGCGGCGCAGGGTTTTCGCCGCACGATTCCCCTGCTGGTGGGGGTGGTAGGGGGGATCAATCTGATGATCCTCGCTACCGCGCTGGGGCTTGGCGTGGTGTTCGAGAAGGTGCCGCTGCTGCACGATGGCCTCAAGATTATCGGCTCGGCGTATCTGCTCTGGCTGGCGTGGAAGGTGGCGACGGCCAGCGGCCCGGCCGAGGGCAACCGTCCACTCATTCCCGCTCATCAGGGGGCCATGCTGCAACTGCTTAATCCCAAGGCATGGATGATGGCGCTCTCTGCCATCAGCGGTTTCACTCTGGCGGGGGAGGCTTACTGGCCCTCCGCGCTCTGGGTGCTGGTGATCTTCTTTATTACCGGCCTCTACACCGGGGCGTTCTGGGTGCTTTTTGGTGCCCAGGTGCGGCAAATCATTCGCACCGCCCGGGGCTGGCGGCGTTTCAATCTTGGCATGGGGCTGGCGACGGCCGCCTGTGTCGGGATGATCTGGATTTAGCCCGGGGTTGACCCGTGCCTTTACCGGCTGTCTTGTTGGCCCTGCGGGGCCTTTTTTATCTCGCCCGCGTGACCTTGCCTGCAAGGTAGCGTGGTTCTGCCCTCCCTTGGGATGAAAGGAGTTCCTATGAAATGTATCGGTCTGTTGGGTGGCATGAGCTGGGAGTCCACTGTCAGTTACTATCAGGCACTCAATCGCGGGGTGCGGGCGCAGCTCGGTGGCTTGCACTCGGCGCGGGTGCTGCTCAATAGCGTCGACTTTGCCGGTATCGAGCGGTTGCAGCATGCCGGTGACTGGCCCGCCACCGCCCGTCTGCTGGCGGCGGAGGCGCGCAAGTTGCAGGATGGCGGCGCCGATTTCTTGCTGATCGGCACCAACACCATGCACAAGGTCGCCCCCGAGATTGAGGCAGCCATCGATATCCCGCTGCTCCATATTGCCGATGCCACCGCGGCCAAATTGCGGGCAGACGGGATCTCCCGAGTCGGCCTGCTCGGGACCCGCTTCACCATGGAGCAGGATTTCTACAAGGGGCGGCTGCAGGAGCGCTTCGGGTTGGCGGTGCTGGTACCCGATGACGCCGAGCGGGAGCGGGTACACAGGATCATCTATGACGAGCTCTGTCTGGGGGAGATCCGCGAGTCGTCGCGGGCCGAGTATCTGGCGATTATCGAGGGGCTGGCAGCCGCTGGCGCCGAGGCGGTGATCCTTGGCTGTACCGAGATTGCCCTGCTGGTGGGCGATGCCCGGGCGGCGATGCCGCTCTACGACACCACTGCCATCCATGCCGAAGCGGCGGTCGCGCTGGCACTGGCATCCGATTAATAAACTGGTCAGATCTCACTATTCATGCTTGTCTCATACCCCTTGCCATAAAAGCGTGTAAAATTGCGCCCTGAATTTTCCCCGGCCAACGCGGGTTGGCTGCGGTTTCCTAGCATGCAAGGCTGACATTGTGACTGAAGTAGATAGATTCGCGGATATTCGCCCTTACCGCGATGAAGAAGTGCCGGCAGCCATCGAACGGCTGATCCAGGATGATGAATTTATCGGCGCCATCGCCAAGTATCGTTTCGGTTCCCTGATGAGCTGGCTGGGTTGGGCCATCCGCCCGATGATCCGCCTGTTCCTGCGCCGCAAATGGTCAAAAGTGACCACTGTGCATCAGGTCCAGATGGGGGTCACCCGGTACATGTCCCGCATGATCGCCACCTCCACCAAGGGGGTGACCTTCTCCGGGATCGAGCATCTGAAGAAAGAGCAGGGCTATCTGTTTGTCTCCAACCACAGAGACATCGCCATGGATCCGGCCTTCGTCAACTGGGGGTTGCACACCCACGGTTTCGATACCGTGCGCATCGCCATCGGTGACAACCTGCTGCGCAAACCCTGCGCCACCGAGCTGATGAAGCTCAACAAGAGCTTTATCGTCAAACGCTCCGCCAAGGGGCCGCGGGAGATGATGAAGGCGCTCGGCGAGCTGTCTGCCTATATTGGCAACTCGGTTCACGAAGGTCACTCCATCTGGATCGCCCAGAAGGAAGGGCGCGCCAAGAATGGCGATGACAAGACAGATCCCGCCATCCTCAAGATGTTCTACGTCGACGGCAAGAAGCAGAAGATCGACTTCGTCGACTACATGCGCAGCCTCAATATCGTACCGGTCAGCATCAGCTACGAGCTGGATCCGACCGACAAGGCGAAGGCGCGCGAGCTCTACGAGAAGTCGGTCAACGGCAGCTACGAGAAGGGCGAGTTCGAGGATATCGAGAGTATCGTCGCCGGTATCGTCGGCATGAAGGGGCGGGTACACGTCTCCTTCGGCGCGCCGATCACCGAGGGCTTCAGCGATCCGGACGAACTGGCCGCGCTGATCGACAAGGCGATCTGGAGCAGCTACCACCTCTTCCCCAGCAACTATCTGGCGGCCGATGTCTCCGGCAAGGCCAATACCATCGAACAGGCGGCCTTCCTGACCCGTCAGTCAGAGGTGCCGGAAGAGCACAAGGCGATCTGGCGGGCCATGTACGCCAAACCGGTGGAAAACGCCAAAAAGGCTTGAATGAAACCGGTTGTTAAACGGTTTTGCGAAAAAAACGGGCGCTGATGCGCCCGTTTTTGCGTCTGGTCAAAGTCGAGGGGGAAAGGGTGGTGAATAATATGGTTTCAGCTGGTACGATCACTATGAAAATGGGATTATGTCTCTTGGCAAGGTGCTGACGAGTGTGTAACAGTGCCCATATAGCTGAACATGAGCAAAAGCTCTAAACCGGTTTGCACGGATTGCAGACGGCATTATTGAAGGACCTGTCACAGGTCCTTTTTCATTGGCGGGCAAAGATGCCGCCCAGATATACCTAACAGGAAACAGACGCCATGATCACCGGTAGCCTGAACACCCTGCAGCGGACGCCGCTGCCCGCCCCGCTGGCCCATATCATGGCCGAGGTGGTGAAGAGCGTGGCGCACTGGGGTGACGCTCCGCTCGGCAAGACCGAGATCGATGGCCTCAACCTGTTCTGTCTGGTGAGCGAGGATCTGACCGAGCCAGCCGCGGATCGCCGTGGCGAATTCCATCAGCAGTATCTCGATATCCAGTTGCTGCTGCGCGGTGAAGAGTGGATAGGTGTGGGCCCCCACGACTACGTGAGCGACGGCGCCGACCATCCCCATCCCGACCTCTGGTTTGTCGATGACGAGCAGGCCAGCTATCTGGCGCTGCAACCGGGCGATTTCGCCATCTTCTGGCCGGGCGAACTGCACCGCCCGCTCTGTACCTTCAACCAGCCCGCCAAGGTGAAGAAGCTGGTGGTCAAGGTACGCAAGGATCTGCTGGCTATCGCCTGAGCACTCCCATTGAGGCGAGCCCTGTGCTGCTGATGCGTTGAGGCTCGCAAGCATTGAAACCAGTGATACGCACCACAAGTTGCGATCACTCTTTCAAGAGCAAGAATTTAAAAATTGGACGCACCCTCCTGCGACCATAAGCCCCCGGCAGGGGAATCCCATCCTCTTTTGGATGACACGACACTGTCGGCATAAAGCCGAAGCACAGGAAGATGTAGAAAATGAGCAAGTTGGTATTGATCCTTAACTGCGGTAGCTCTTCCCTGAAATTTGCCGTAATGGACGCCGAAACAGGTGAGGACATGCTGTCCGGCCTGGCCGAATGCTTCAATCTGGATGATGCACGTATCAAATGGAAACTCCACGGGGTCAAGGGGGAAGCCATGCTGGGAGCGGGTGCCGCTCACCAGGAGGCCCTCGACCATATCGTGGGTCACATCCTGCCGCAGGATCCGACTCTTGCCGAGCAACTGGTGGCCATCGGTCACCGAATCGTACACGGTGGCGAGCAGTTCTCCCGCTCCGTGCGCATTGATGATGGCGTGATCGCCGGTATCGAAGCCGCCATTCCGTTCGCCCCGCTGCACAACCCGGCCCACCTCATCGGTATTCGCGCCGCGCTGAAAGTGTTCCCGCAGTTGTCCGAGAAGAACGTGGCCGTCTTCGACACCGCCTTCCACCAGACTCTGCCGCAAGAGGCCTACCTCTATGCGCTGCCGCACAAGCTCTACCGCGAACACGGCATCCGTCGTTACGGTGCTCACGGTACTTCTCACCGCTACATCGCGGAAGAAGCCGCGAAAGAGCTGGGCAAGCCGTTGAATGAACTGAACATCATCAACTGCCACCTGGGTAACGGTGCCTCTGTCTGCGCCATCAAGAACGGCGAATCCGTTGACACCTCCATGGGTCTGACTCCGCTGGAAGGTCTGGCGATGGGTACCCGCTCCGGTGATATCGATCCGGCCGTGGTCTTCTTCATGCACGACCAGCTCGGTTACAGCGTTGAGCAGATCAACCACACCCTGACCCGTGAGTCCGGTCTGCTGGGGATGACCGAAGTGAGCAGCGATTGCCGCTACGTCACCACCAACTACGCCACCGACGCCGGTGCCAAGCGCGCGCTAGATGTCTTCACCTACCGTGTGGCCAAGTATGTCGGTGCCTATGCCGCTGCGATGGACGGTCGTCTGGACGCCGTGGTCTTCACCGGCGGTATCGGTGAGAACGCCGCCATGGTGCGCGAGATGGTGCTGAACCGTCTGGCACTGTTCGGCTTCAAGGTGGACAAAGAGGCCAACAACGCCGCGGTACTGGGTGGCGAAGGTCGCATCACCACCGCCGACAGCCGTTGCGCCATGGTGATCCCGACCAACGAAGAGCTGGTCATCGCCCGCGATGCCCTGAGCCTGGTCTGCTAAGTCAGCCTCGCTTTGAAACAACGCCCGGCCTGTGCCGGGCGTTGTCATTTCTGGCGTACGCCGATTTGACATGGGGGAGGGGAGCGGTACCCTGACCACCACTGTTTTTGCAGCCAGCGGGCTGCCCGGTTCGGGAGAGAGCAATGAAAGAGGCGTTTTTTAACTGGTTGTCGGGCCTTGGGGTGGAAGTGACCAGCCTGATGGCGCTGGTGATCGCGCTGGGCTTTATCGTCATCACCTCGTTGCTGCTGCACATGGCGCTGCACCGGGTACTGCTGGTCCGGCTGGTGGGGATCCTCGGCAAGGCCAAGCAGGTATGGCTGCCGCCCCAGCTGCAACAGCGCCTCTTCAACCGGCTCGCCTTCGTTTTGCAGGGGGCCGTGCTGCTCGGTCAGGCGGAGATCTGGCTGCCCCGTCAATCGGATAGCCTCAAGCTTATCGAGATGGTGGCCCAGCTCTGGATTTTGCTGTTCCTGCTGCTGGCCTTCTTCGCCCTGCTCGACTGCCTGTTGTCGGTGAGCCGTTACACCCGCCTTGGTCGGGACTTGCCCCTGCGCGGCATCTTCCAGGGGGCCAAGCTGGTAGGCAGCATTCTGGTGGGCATCCTGATGATCGCCCTGCTGCTCGGCAAGTCGCCGCTGTTCCTGTTCAGCGGTCTGGGTGCCATGACCGCAGTGCTGATGCTGGTGTTCAAGGACCCTATCCTCGGGCTGGTGGCGGGGATCCAGCTCTCCGCCAACCGGATGCTGAGCGTCGGTGACTGGCTGCAGATGGACAAGTACGGCGCCGATGGCGAGGTGACCGACATCGGGCTTACCACGGTCAAGGTATCGAACTGGGACAAGACCATCACCACCATTCCCACCTATGCCCTGATCTCCGACTCTTTCAAGAACTGGCAGGGGATGACCGAGTCGGGCGGCCGCCGCATCAAGCGCAGCGTCAATATCGACATGACCAGCGTGCGCTTTCTGACGGCCGAGGAGCAGTTGCAGCTCAAGCAGGCGCAGCTGCTGGCACCCTATCTCAGCCGCAAGGAGCAGGAGCTGAGTGCCTACAACCAGCAGCTGAGCGATGCATTGAGTTGTCCCATCAATGGTCGTCACCTCACCAACCTCGGCACCCTGCGCGCCTATCTGGATGCCTACCTGCGCGCCCACCCCGGCATTCGCAAGGACATGACCCTGATGGTGCGCCAGCTGGCACCCACGTCAGACGGTCTGCCGCTGGAAATTTACTGCTTCACCGCGACTACCGCATGGGCCGATTACGAAGGGATCCAGGCCGATATTTTCGACCATATCTTCGCCATCATTGAGCAATTTCATCTGCGGTTGCATCAATCTCCCACAGGTTACGATATGCGTGCCTGGCAACGGGGATAAACAGGGAAGTGGGGCGGGTCGAGGACGCGGAAAAAACCGCATATTAATCATCGACCCGTCGCCACTTGTCAGTTGAAATTTGCCGTGCAGAGGAGAAAAATGGCGGCCTTCTCTTCGCGCCCCTGATCCCCTCTTGATCAGCTGCCAGCCCAGAGACGTCACTTCAAGTCATCATCATGGGAAAGTTATGAAGCTCCTTCGCAATAGTGTGGCAACACTCTGCTACAGCCTGCTGCTGACCGCTGCGCCGGTTTTCGCTGTTGAATATGCTCTGCCTGCGGCCAACAGCCGTCTGGTAGGGGAAAATCTGGAATATGTGGTTCCGGCCGAAGAGAACGGCCAGCCGCTGGAGGCCATTGCGGCCAAATTCCAGCTGGGGCTCACCAACATGACCGAAGCCAACCCCGATGCGGATCCCCTGCTGGTACAGACCGGCGAGAAGCTGGTGATCCCCCAGCAATTGATCCTGCCGGATGCACCCCGTGAAGGGATTGTGCTGAACGTGGCCGAGATGCGCCTCTACTACTACCCCAAGGGTAAAAAAGTGGTGGAAGTGCTGCCCATCGGCATCGGCCAGCTCGGCACCGACACCCCGGAAAACTGGGTGACCAGCGTGCAGCGCAAGAAAGCGGGCCCGACCTGGACCCCGACCGCCAAGATGCATGCCGAATACGCTGCCCGTGGCGAGAGCCTGCCTGCGGTATGGCCGGCTGGCCCGGACAACCCCATGGGTCTGTTTGCCCTCTACATCGGCAAGATGTACGCCATCCACGGTACCAACGCCAACTTCGGCATCGGCCTGCGGGTGAGCCACGGCTGTGTGCGTCTGCGCAACGACGACATCGCCTACCTGTTCAAGCAGGTACCGGTCGGTACTCGCGTCCAGTTCGTCAACCAGCCGATCAAGGCCTCTCTCGAGCCCAACGGTGTCCGCTATCTGGAAGTGCATCAGCCGCTGTCGCGCAGCGAAGAGGAGTTCAACTCCAAGCTGCCGGCACCGCTGCCGATGACTCCGGCGGTGACCCGCTTCATTGCCCACGCCGACAGCGACTCCCAGTTGGTGAAGCAGTCGCTGGAGCAGCGCAACGGCATGCCGATGGCGATCAACCGCTAAGGGCAAATCCCCGTCACGACAAAGGGCGAACAGCATGCTGTTCGCCCTTTTTGTTTCTGCTGCGTTGACTCAGCTTCGCAGCAGATTTGTCTGCAGCTCGCTGCCGAGCTGATCGAGCAGCTGATAGCGCGCCTTGTAGCTGGCCCGCTTGCGGGAGGGGATCTCCTCCAGCGTCTTGCGGGGCACCTCCAGCGGCAGGCTCATCCAGAGTTCATCCTGCACGCGGCCCTGATGCTCCTGCCACAAGCCGTCGAGGTCGAACTTGACCCGATCGGCGGTGCGCTTGCTGCTCTGATAGACGTGGCTTTGGGTGCGGATCCCGAGCAGGCTCTTGCACGCCAGCCCCCGGGCCAGCTCGGCGGCCATATAGACCAGCAGGGACATGGGGCGCAGCCCGCCGCACGCCTTGGTGACCTGCTTGATCTCCTCGCTCTGCCCCTTGCCGCCCTGCAGCGAACAGATCTCGAGGGGCGGGCTGGGCGCGGGGCGCAGATTGAGGGCCATGTAATAGAGCGCAGCGTCACCCAGCTTGAGGGTCAGGCTCATCTCCCCCTCTTTGCCCATGTGGGTTTGGTAATCCAGTTGCAGGGTCAGCGGTGCCGTCAGCTTGTCGCTCTGCCACTGGGCCAGCAGCAGGCCGCGCCCGCTGTAGATTGCCAGTTGTTGCGCCTTGGGCAGCTGACGTGCCAATTGCTGGTAGTGGCCGCTGATAAGCCCGGCTCGCAGGCGCTTGCTGAGCCCCTTGTGGCGATAGGGGTGGATCGGCTTTTCCAGAATATCGGGGAAGTGGCTGATCGCCTGCGCCAGCAGCGGTTGCTCCTGCTGCTGGCGATAGAGGGCACGGGCGCCGGGATTGAGCCAGAGACGCCCCACATACTTGGCCCGTCGGATGAGATGACCCGACTCCTCCACCGGATGAAGGCGGCGGGCGAGGGTTCGCAGGTGTGACAGATGAGATGACATGGTGCCGACCTCTGACTGGTGTGATGAGACAGGGCGGGGAGTGTAGGAGCGGGGCGCTGGCTTGTAAAAAAATGGATAGTAACAAAATGTGAAAACATAACGCTCAATAGCCGCCGTTGCGGCGATATGGCAGCCACGGCCACGGCAGGAAATCTGGCGTCATCCTCTTGATGCGGCAGATGATTTGATGCGCAAAGGTTTTTATTGTGTTTTGTGTTTGTTAAAAGTGGTTGAGCTGGCGCGAACGGCTGATTAAGCTAGGCCGGTTTTTTAGGGATGAGCCCGTCACCAGAGCGGGCAGAAAATGACACAAAACGGAGTTTTGCATGACAGCTAGCACACCCATGTTAATCACCTTCCTGGTGTATATCCTCGGAATGGTGTTGATCGGCTTCGTCGCCTATCGCGCCACCCGCAACTTTGATGACTACATTCTGGGCGGTCGCCGGATGGGGAGCTGGGTTACCGCTCTCTCTGCCGGTGCCTCCGACATGAGCGGCTGGTTGCTGATGGGCCTGCCCGGCGCCGTCTTCGTCAGCGGTATCTCCGAGAGCTGGATCGCCATCGGTCTTGTCATCGGCGCCTACCTCAACTGGCGCTGGGTAGCGGGCCGCCTGCGGGTACATACCGAGAAGAACCGCAACGCCCTGACCCTGCCGGACTACTTCACCTACCGCTTTGAAGATCACAGCAAGGTGCTGCGCATTCTCTCTGCGCTGGTGATCCTGCTCTTCTTCACCATCTATTGCGCCTCCGGCGTGGTGGCCGGTGCCCGCCTGTTCGAGAGCACCTTCGGCATGGATTACAACACCGCCCTCTGGGTCGGTGCCGCCGCCACCATCACCTACACCTTCTTCGGCGGCTTCCTCGCGGTGAGCTGGACCGACACGGTGCAGGCGACCCTGATGATCTTCGCCCTGATCCTGACCCCGGTTTTCGTCATCATCGCCGTTGGCGGGGTGGATAGCGCCATGATCGAGGTGGCCGCCAAGAGCGCCACCAACCTCGACATGTTCAAGAATCTGGATGTGATCGCCATTGTCTCGCTGATGGCCTGGGGCCTTGGTTACTTCGGTCAGCCCCACATTCTGGCCCGTTTCATGGCGGCGGATTCCCACCACTCCATGGCCAATGCCCGCCGTATCAGCATGACCTGGATGGTGTTCTGCCTCGCAGGCGCGGTGGCCATCGGCTTCTTCGGGCTGGCCTACTTCGCCCGCTTTCCAGAAGTGGCGGCTGGAGTGACCGGCAACCCGGAGCGGGTCTTTATCGAGCTTTCCAAGATCCTGTTCAACCCCTGGATCGCCGGGGTGCTGCTCTCCGCCATCTTGGCGGCGGTGATGAGCACGCTAAGTTGTCAATTACTGGTCTGCTCCAGCGCCATCACAGAGGATCTCTACAAACCCTTCCTGCGCAAGAACGCCTCCCAGCGTGAGCTGGTGTGGGTGGGTCGCCTGATGGTGCTGCTGATCGCGGTGATTGCCATCGCCGTTGCCATGAATCCGGAAAACCGGGTGCTGGGGCTGGTGAGCTACGCCTGGGCCGGTTTCGGTGCCGCCTTCGGCCCCGTTGTGCTGCTCTCGGTGCTGTGGCCGCGGATGACCCGCAACGGCGCGTTGGCGGGCATGCTGGTCGGTGCCATCACCGTCATCGTCTGGAAGCAGTTCGGCTGGCTGGGGCTGTATGAGATCATCCCGGGCTTCCTGTTCGCGCTGGTGGCCATAGTGGTGGGCAGTCTGCTGGGCGAAGCGCCCTCAAAAGCTATGCTGGAGCGTTTCCGTGATGCCGAGGAGGAGTACAACACCCCGGCCGAGAGCGCGGGAGAACCAGTCGTGGTGAACTGATCCCCCTTACCGCTTTCTGATTGAGAGCCCCGCCCCCGGACAAGGAGCGCCCTGGTTGGCTATCCTTGCACCGGTTTGGCGGGGCTTTGTGCTATCTGATTCACTCTTGGGCACTTTTTTATGTTCGGCCGGTGGCTCCCGGGTGCTCGCTTTCTTTTGTCTTGGCACCGAATATGGGACACTAGGCCGCCTGAAGGAGACCTAGTGCATGCGGCTATTCACCCTGATCCTGATCCTCCTGCTGGGGGGACTGCAATATGACCTCTGGCTGGGGAAGAACGGGCTATCCGATTATCAGAACCTGTCGGAGGCCATCTCGCAGCAACAGCGGGACAACCAGACTCTCAAGGATCGTAACGACCTCATTTACCGCGAGATAGATGATCTCACCTCTGGCCTCGAGGCCATCGAGGAGCTGTCGCGCAACGATCTGGGTTACATCAAGCAGGGGGAGACCTTCTACCGGATCATCCCCAAAGAGAAAGACAAAGAGACAGCGCCGGACGATGAGCCCTACGATGACTGATGCCAGCCGGGTATCCGGCCTGACGGCGATCGTCCCTGCCGCCGGTATCGGCAGCCGGATGGGGGCCGATTGCCCCAAGCAGTACCTGCAACTGGCGGGTAAAACCATTCTCGAACATACCCTGGAGCGGCTGCTCTCCCACCCGGCCATCGCTCAGGTGATCGTGGTGCTGGCGCCCCATGACCGCTGGTTCGAGGCCCTGCCCGTGGCGGCCGACCCGCGCATTGTGCGGGTAGAGGGAGGCGCCGAGCGCGCCTTTTCCGTCCTCAATGGTCTCCATGTGGCGCAAGGGGAGTGGGTGCTGGTGCACGATGCGGCCCGCCCCTGCCTGACTCACGGCGATCTCGATGCGCTGATTGTCGCGGCCATGGGCTGTGGCGGCGCCATTCTCGGCAGTCGGGTGCGCGATACCATGAAGCGCTCCGATGGGGAGGGCAATATCATCGCCACCGTCGAGCGCGAGCAGCTCTGGCATGCTCTGACGCCGCAGATGTTCCCGACCCGAGCCCTGCAACGGGCGCTGGAGGAGGGACTGATGCTGGGCGCCACCATCACCGACGAGGCCTCCGCCATGGAGCGGGCCGGATTCACGGTGCGGATGGTGGAGGGGCGCGCCGACAATATCAAAGTGACCCGGCCGGAAGACTTGTCGCTGGCGGGGCTGTTTTTAAGCCAGCAGGCATAAGCCCCTCAGTCAGAACAGACCGTTCAGAGCAGAGTGTCTCGAACAAACAGGCCCGAACAAGGAGTTAGCATGATCCGGATTGGACATGGTGTGGACGTACACAAAATTGATGGGGTTGGTTTCAGCATGTTGGGAGGTTGCCGCTGATGATGCGCATTGGTCATGGTTTTGATGTCCATAAATTTGGTGGTGTTGGCCCCTGCATGCTGGGTGGCGTGCCGGTTCCCTACGAGCAGGGGCTGGTTGCCCACTCTGACGGCGATGTGGTGCTGCACGCGGTAAGCGATGCCCTGCTGGGGGCTATCGGTGCCGGTGACATCGGTCGCCACTTCCCCGATACCGCTGCCGAGTTCAAGGGGATCGACAGTCGCATTCTGCTGCGTGATGTCTTTGCCCGGGTACAGAAGGCGGGGTATGCCATCGGCAATCTGGATGTGACCATCATCGCCCAGGCCCCCAAAATGGCACCCCATATCGACGCCATGTGCGCCGTGCTGGCCGCCGATCTGCAATGTGATTTGAACCGGGTGAACGTCAAGGCGACCACCACCGAACAGCTTGGGTTTACGGGGCGCAAGGAAGGGATCGCCACCGAAGCCGTCGTCCTACTGGTGAAACAATAATGCTGGAACAACTTGCCTATCTGCACGGGGCGCCCACCGCCCGCGGTATCCTCAAGGCCGAGGCCGCCGATTTCGTGGTCAATGAAGATCTCGGCTTCGAGCCTTGCGGGGAAGGGGAGCATATCTTCGTCCGGGTGCGCAAAACCGGCGAGAACACCGCCTGGGTAGCGGGTCTGCTAGCCGATGCGGCCGGGGTCAACCGCAATGCGGTGACCTGGGCGGGCCTGAAGGATCGCCACGCGGTGACCGAGCAGTGGTTTGGCATTCATCTGCCGGGCAAGGCCGAACCGGACTTGTCGGTTATCGAGAGCGACAGCATCCAGATCCTGCAAGCCAGGCGTCACAACCGCAAATTGCGGGTTGGCTACCTCAAGGGCAACCACTTCACCCTGCGTCTCACCGGTCTGGAACAGGCCGACGGGCTGGAAGCGCGCCTGCAGGCCATCGCCACTCAGGGCGTACCCAACTACTATGGTGAGCAGCGTTTTGGCCGCGATGGCAACAATCTGGAAGCGGCCAAGGCGATGTTTGCCGGCAAGCGGATCAAGGATCGCAACAAGCGCTCTCTCTACCTCTCTGCCGCCCGCAGCATGCTGTTCAACGCCATCGTCAGCGCCCGCATCGAGCAGGGGCTGGCTCATCAGCTGCTGGCCGGTGATTGCGTGATGCTCAAGGGCAGCCACTCCATCTTCAGCGAAGAGAGCGTGACCCCCGAGCTGGAAGCGCGTCTTGCCTCCGGCGATGTGCAGCTGACTGCGCCCCAGTGGGGCCGTGGCCGTTTGGCCAGTCAGGGTGCCGCTGCCGAGTTCGAACAGAGCGTGCTGGCTCCTTACAGCGATTGGTGTGACGGGCTGGAGAAAGCCGGGCTGGATCAGGACAGGCGCCCCCTGCTGCTCAAGCCGGAGCAGATGAGCTGGCAGCTGGACGGCGAGGCGCTGACCCTCTCCTTCTTCCTGCCGGCGGGCGCGTTTGCCACCAGCGTGGTGCGCGAGTTAATGCAGGCCGAAGAGGCCGATCACGGTTTCAGGAATCAGACCGATGCGAATTCTGGTCAGTAATGATGATGGTGTGCATGCCGAGGGCATTCGTGCCCTCAGCGAGGCGCTGCGCGCCTGCTGCGAGGTCATTGTGGTGGCGCCGGATCGCAACCGCAGCGGCGCGAGTCACTCCCTGACGCTGGAAGTACCGCTGCGGGTTACCCGCATTGCAGAAAACGGCTTTAATGGGTGCGAGAGCTTTGCGGTGAAGGGGACGCCGACCGACTGCGTGCATCTGGCGGTCAACGAGCTGGTGCGCCCTGAACCCGACATGGTGGTGGCCGGCATCAACCACGGCGCCAACCTGGGGGATGATGTCATCTACTCGGGCACGGTCGCCGCGGCCACCGAGGGGCGCCATCTTGGCTACCCCTCCATCGCCATCTCGCTGGTGGGCAAGACCCACTTCGCCACGGCGGCCCACTATGCGGCCCTGCTGGTGAAGGGGCTGATGAAACACCCCCTGCCTGCCGATCAGATCCTCAACGTCAACGTGCCGGACTTGCCCCTCGAGCAGATCAAGGGGATCAAGACCACCCGCCTTGGCAACCGCCACCGGGCGGAGTCGGTGATCTGCACCGAGGATCCCCGTGGCCAGCCCATCTACTGGATCGGCCCCCCCGGTAGCCAGCAGGATGCCGGTGACGGTACCGATTTTGCTGCCATCGAGCAGGGCTATGTCTCGATTACCCCCCTGACCATCGATATGACTGCCTATGACAGTCTCGCCGGTCTGGGGGCCTGGTTAGATCTGCAGGGATGAGGGTGGTGTGATAGTACAGCGCCTGTTAAATCAGCTCATTGCGCAGGATATTCGCGATTTTCGCGTGCTGGCGACCATCGCGAAAGTGCCGCGCCAGCTGTTCGTGGACGAGGCCATGGCGCACAAGGCGTGGGACAACACCGCCCTGCCCATTGGCCACGGCCAGACCATTTCGCAGCCCTATACGGTGGCGCGAATGACCGAGTTGCTGATGCAAAACAATCCGGCCCATGTGCTGGAGATTGGCACTGGCTCGGGCTACCAGACGGCGATCCTCGCCCATCTGGTGGAGCATGTGTATACCGTGGAGCGGATCAAGTCGCTGCAGTTCCAGGCCAGACGCCGACTGCGCCAGCTCGATCTGCACAATGTCTCGGCCAAGCACGGCAACGGCTGGCTGGGGTGGCCCAACAAGGGACCTTATGACGCCATTCTGGTGACGGCCGCTGCGAGCGAGATCCCGACGGCACTGACCGATCAGCTGGCCGAAGGGGGCCGACTGGTGTTGCCCGTGGGCGATAGCCAGCAAACCCTGCAACTGATCGAACGATCCGGATCCCAGCTGACCAGCCGTATTCTGGAGCCGGTACGTTTTGTTCCCCTGATTGACGGAGATGTTGAGTGAAGTTGTTTTCCCGTTTGTACGTACTGGTGATGCAGTGGGCTCGCCACAAGCATGCCCCCTGGTATCTCTCCATCACCGCTTTCATCGAGTCGGTATTCTGGCCGATCCCGGTGGATGTGATGCTGGCACCGATGGCGCTCGCCAAGCCCCACAAGGCGTGGCACTACGCCACGCTGGCTACCGTCTTCTCTGTGCTGGGTGCCCTGTTTGGCTATGCCCTTGGCTATGCCCTGTGGGATCCGGTCGTGCTGCCACTGGTGGAGTCTGTGGGCTATCTGGACCAGATTGACATCGCCCGTAGCTGGTTTGAACAGTGGGGGATTTGGGTTATTTTCATTGCCAGCTTTACCCCTATCCCCTACAAGGTGTTTACCGTGACGGCAGGGTTGTTACAAATGGCTCTGCTGCCCTTCATCATCACCTCCCTCATCGGTCGTGGCATGCGCTTTTTCCTGGTGGCGGGCCTGATGCGTTGGGGTGGCGAGAAGATGGAACGCAAACTGATGCACTATGTTGATGTGCTCGGTTGGCTCTGTATTGGTCTGGCCGTGGTGGCCTATTTCTGGTTTAGTCGTTAAGGATCCATTATGCGTTCGCGTATTTGGCAAGGAAGCAGTGTCGTGGTGTTGTCATGGCTGCTGCTTGCCTGCTCCTCCAGTAAAAATGCAGCTCCGGTAGATGGTGTTGATGAGGGGCCGTTTGTCTCGACCATTCCGGCTCGCCAGAGTGGTGCCCAGGTCAGCGCCCCCATTCAGGGCGGCAGCTATGTGGTGAAGAAGGGGGATACTCTCTACTCTATCGCCTTCAACTCCGGCAACGACGTACCCTCGTTGGCCAGCCTCAACAACATCAGCCCGCCCTACAACATCTATCCGGGGCAGCGACTGCGACTCGATGGTTCCAGCGCCAGCGTGGGCAGCAGTCGTAGCACCGGTACCTATGAGGTGCGCCGCGGCGATACCCTGAGCAGCATCGGCCGCCAGTTCGGCATGACACCGCAGGCGCTGGCCCAGAGCAACAACCTGAGCGCCCCCTATGCGCTGCAGCCGGGTCAGGTGCTCAATGTCCAGACCGCAGGCGGCGGTTCGACCCAGCAGGTGGCTGCGACTCGTCCGGCAACCGTGACGCCGGTGGCCGTGAGCCGTCCCAGCAGCGGTCCGCGTCCGTTGGCCGAGCCGAGTGGATCTGGTCAGACCACGCCGTTCATCGCTCAGAAATCCGTTGCTCCGGCAGCACCGAAGGAATACGCTCAGTCCAAAGAACAAAAAACAAACAACTCCCAGTCGAGACTTGCTTGGCACTGGCCCGCAAAAGGCCGGATTGTCGAGGGGTTCTCTGTTGCAGAACAGGGTAACAAGGGGATCGACATAGCCGGCCAGAAGGGGCAACCCGTCTACGCCGCCAGCAGCGGTAAAGTGGTATACGCTGGCAGTGCTTTAAGGGGGTACGGCAAGCTGATTATCCTCAAGCATGATGATGACTATCTCTCCGCTTACGCACACAACGACGAGTTGCGGGTGAAGGAAGGGGACAGCGTCAAGGGGGGCTCGGTCATTGCCAACATGGGTAGCACGGACGCGCCGGATGTGCGATTGCATTTCGAGATCCGGTACAGAGGCAAGTCGATCAATCCGATGAGCTATTTGCCAAAGCGTTAACCCCAGAGAGACCGTCTTACTCTGGTAACGTCAGGGAGACACACCATGAGCCAAGAACAACTGGTAATGCAGGATGCAGAGTTAGAGTTTGACGCTGAACCCGAATCTCACGAGGTAGAAGAGTTGCAGGAGGTAGCCGCCGAAGCGGACGAGACTATCTCCGATGAGTTGCTGGCACCTGAGCTGAACAAGGTGATGGATGCCACGCAACTCTATCTGGGGGAGATAGGTTTCTCCCCGCTGCTCACTGCCGAAGAGGAAGTCTACTACGCCCGTCGTGCCTTGCGAGGTGACAAAGCCGCCCGCAAGCGCATGATCGAGTCCAACCTGCGACTGGTGGTGAAAATCGCCCGTCGTTACAACAACCGCGGCCTGGTGCTGCTGGATCTCATCGAAGAGGGCAACCTCGGTCTTATCCGCGCGGTCGAGAAGTTTGACCCCGAGCGCGGCTTCCGTTTCTCTACCTATGCCACCTGGTGGATCCGCCAGACCATAGAGCGGGCCATCATGAACCAGACCCGCACCATCCGTCTGCCCATTCATGTGGTCAAAGAGTTAAACGTTTACCTGCGCACCGCACGCGAACTCTCTCACCGTCTCGATCATGAACCGACCGCCGAGGATATCGCCTTCGCGCTGGATCGTTCGGTGGACGATGTGAATCGCATGCTCAAGCTCAACGAGAAGATCACCTCGGTGGACACCCCCATCGGTGGCGATCGCGACAAGGCATTGCTGGATGTGCTTTCAGATGAACGCGGCATGGGGCCTGAGCTGGAGTCACAGGAAGATGATATGCGCAGCAGCATTGTCCACTGGCTGGAGGAGCTCAATCCCAAGCAGCGGGAAGTGCTGGCCCGTCGTTTTGGTCTGCTGGGTTATGAGCCCGCCACCCTCGAGGATGTGGGAGCCGAGATTGGCCTGACCCGCGAGCGGGTACGCCAGATCCAGGTGGAGGGGCTGCGCCGTCTGCGGGAGATCCTGCTGAGCCAGGGGCTCTCCATCGAGGCGCTATTTCGTACCAATTAAGCATCCGCACCAACTGATCAGCGCATCAGCCAGATAGCACGAGGGGAGCAACAGCTCCCCTCGTTTTTTATTGCCTGTCGTCTGGCGATGGCTTCGTGGTTATACCAGTTCAGCCAGCATAGTGTCGGCGTAGGGCACCAGCGCTTCTCCCTTCTTCACCTTGGTGAGGTAGTCTGGGTTGGCGATAAGCGGACGGCCGATAGCCACCAGATCGAAGCGGTTAGCCTCGATGGCCGTAGCGGCGCGCTCGGCGTCGTAGTTGCCCACACCGACCAGATTGCCCTTGTAGTGGGCGCGCAGATAGTCGGAGGCACGGCCACCCAGATAATCGAAGGTGAGGTTGTCATCGAAGATGCCGAGGTGGATATAGGCCAGCGGGCGATCATTGAGCTTGCCCAGCAGATAGTCGAACACGGCGCGATCTTCCGGGCTGCCCGCCAGATGGACATAGGCGCCCGGGGAGAGGCGAATACCAACCCGATCACCGCCGATACGGGCGCTGATGGCATCGACCACTTCCAGCGCGAAGCGGCTCATCTTTTCCGGGCTGCCACCGTAGTTGTCGGTGCGCAGGTTGGTGGAGTGGTGCAGGAACTGGTCGATCAGGTAGCCATTGGCACCGTGGATCTCCACCCCGTCAAAGCCCGCCTCGATGGCGTTGGCTGCGGCTTGGGCGTAATCCAGCACCAGCTGGGCGATTTCGGCCTCGGTCAGGGCGCGCGGCACCTGATAGGTGAGCTCGCGCATGCGGGGCACAGTGCCCTCGTGCGCCACGGCAGAGGGGGCCAACACTTCAGCCTGATGGAAGAAGGGGTGGGAGAGGCGGCCGACGTGCCACAGCTGGGCGAAGATCTTGCCACCCTTGGCGTGTACGGCGCTGGTCACTTTCTTCCAGCCATCGATCTGCGCCTGGGTGAAGAGGCCTGGGGTATTGGGGTAGCCCTGCGCGTCGGGGCGGATGATGACGGCCTCTGAAACAATCAGGCCGATGTCGGCGCGGCGACCGTAATAGGTAGCCATCTGCTCGGTCGGCACCAGACCAGGGCCTGCCATGCAGCGGGTGAGCGGGGCCATCATGAAACGGTTGGCCAGGGTCAGAGTGTCATTGAGTCGATACGGCTGAAACAGGGTATTCATGATAGGTTGTCCTGAACGGGTTATTCTTGAACGTGCATTCAAGACGTTTTTTGCGTCGGGCGCAAGCTTTTTTTGAATGCCCGTTCAAGAAGGTTGGCCCGAGCGGGCGGCTGGGGTAAACTTGCCGCCCTTTCCAGCCACTCTTTATCGGCGGGCCCTGTTGCCCCTTGCCGGTGAACCATTTCCCACGGGAGGAACCATGCGCATAGCCGAGTTTGATCGGGACGAGGTACTGCGAAATGCCATGGAAGCGTTTCGCGCCAAGGGATATGCCAAGACCACCATGCAGGAGCTGGTGGCTGCCACCGGCCTCCATCCGGGCAGCATCTACGGCGCCTTTGGCAACAAGCGCGGCCTGCTGCTGGCGGCGGTGGATCACTATGTCGAGGGTAAACGCACCCTGCGCCGCTCCCTGCTCGACAACCCGAGCCCGCTGGCGGGCCTTGCGGCCTATCTCGACCGGATTGTAGGGGAGGCGCTCTGCGGCTCCTGTCTGGTGACTCGCACCATGATGGAGCTGAGCGAGCAGGATGAGGAGCTGACCCAGCGGGTCAAGGGGATCTATGGCGAGCTGGAGCAGGATCTGGCCGAGTTGCTGACACAGGCGCAGGCCAAGGGCGAGCTGGCCCCGGATAGCAATATCCACACCCTCACCGCCTTGCTGCTGATCAACCTGCAAGGGCTGGTCACCTTCGCCCAGTGCCGCCCCGATCGCCCCCTGCTCGACGACGTAGTCGCCCAGCTGATGCGGGCCCTGCGGGCGTAACGCGATACCGCAGAAACAACAGTGGCTCCCTCGGGAGCCACTGTTGTTTGCGGGAGGGTTACCTCGGCCCCACCAGCTCCTTCATCAAATCTTTTAGCCATACCAGCGCAGGCTGCTGGGCATGCACGGGATGCCAGACGCAGTTGAGGTGATAATCCGGCACGTCCTCGGGCAGCGGCAGGCTTTTCAGCGGCCAGTGGGTGGCGAGCAGCTCGGCTACCATGCTGGGTAGCACCAGCAGGTGATCGCTCTGGCTGACGATGGCGGCGGCGGACATATAGCTCTGGCTGTTGACCGAGATGGTGCGGCTAAAGCCCTGACTCTTCAGATAGCGGTCGAGGCTCGCCTCCGAGGTGCCCAGCGGCGAGTGGAACACATGGGGCATGGCGATAAGCTGCTGCAAGGTGATGCGCTCCTGCCACTGGGAGGGGTCATCCTCGGCACCGGCGGGGGCCGATTTGGCAATCGGCAGATCGGCGCGCACCAGTCCGGCCAGCGGCTCGGTGAGCCAGGTCTCCTTGCCCAGATACCCCGGCACCTGCATGTACTCGTCAAAGCCCAGCACCAGATCGATCTCGCCGCTCGCCAGCTCGACCTCTGGCAGGGTGTCGCGCAGGATGCGGATCTCGATGGTGACCCCCGGCGCCAGCCGTCTGAGGCGCTGGATCAGCGGCGGGATCAGCACGCACTCCACGTAATCTGTGGTGCAGAGCACGAAGCGCCGCTTCGACTGGCTCGGCTCGAACTCTTCTTCCTCGGTGAGCTGCTGCTCCAGCAGCCGCAGCGCCTGCTGCACCCCGAGGTGCAACCGCTGGGCGCGCGGGGTCGGCAGCATCCCCTGCGGGGTGCGCACCAAAAGCGGGTCGCCGAGAAAGGTGCGCAGCCGGTTAAGCGAATGGCTCATGGCGGGCTGGCTGATAAAGAGCGCTTCGGCGGCGCGGGTGACGCTGCCCTGCGTCATCAGGGCGTCAAAAGCGAGCAGCAGATTGAGGTCGAGCTGGTGCAGTTTCATGGGGGGATTATTCGCCGTGTTTATGGGACAATCCATCCTATTCATTTGATGGATGGGGGCGCAACTTCTTACACTGCGACCCACTATTATTTTTCCGGGTTCCCGCGCCGCATCGGGCGTAAACGGGGGCCTCAATCCATGCAAGGAGCCTTGCGATGAGCATCAAGACCATTAACTCCACGCCGGCCGCCGACGGCTTCACCATGCCCGCCGAGTGGGCGCACCAGCAGGCCGTCTGGATGATCTGGCCGTTTCGCCCGGACAACTGGCGCGTAGCCGGTCGCTTCGCGCAAGAGACCTTCGCCAAGGTGGCCGATGCCATCGGTGGTGCTACCCCGGTCTTTATGGGTGTACCGGCCCAGTTTATGGAGCAGGCCCGCGCCATCATGCCCGCCCACGTCACTCTGGTTGAAATGAACAGCGATGACTGCTGGGCCCGCGATACCGGCCCCACCATCGTTACCAACGCTGCCGGCGAGTGCCGTGGGGTGGATTGGGGCTTCAACGCCTGGGGCGGTCACAAGGGTGGTCTCTACTACCCGTGGAATCAGGATGAAGAGGTCGCAGCCCAGATGCTGACCCAGCACGGCATGGCTCGTTACGACGCGCCACTGATTCTGGAAGGGGGCTCCATCCATGTCGATGGCGAAGGCTCCTGCCTGACCACCGCCGAGTGCCTGCTCAACGAAAACCGCAACCCGCACCTGACCAAAGAGCAGATCGAGGCTTACCTGCGCGACTATCTGGGCGTCACCAGCTTTATCTGGCTGGACGAAGGCGTCTACATGGATGAAACCGACGGCCACATCGACAACATGTGCTGCTTCGTGCGTCCGGGTGAAGTGGCCCTGCACTGGACTGACGACCAGAACGATCCCCAGTACGCCCGCTCCGTGGCTGCCCTCAAGGTGCTGGAAGCGGCGGTCGATGCCAAGGGTCGCAAGCTGAAAGTGTGGAAGCTGCCCCAGCCGGGCCCGCTGTTCTGCACTGAAGAGGAGTCTGCCGGTGTCGAGAGCGGCAGCGGTGTGCCGCGCGAGGCAGAAGGCCGTCTGGCCGGTTCCTATGTGAACTTCCTGATCACCAACGATCGCATCGTCTACCCGCTGCTGGATGCCGCCACCGATGGCGAAGCCCAGCGCATTCTGGAAGAGATCTTCCCGGATCACACCGTGATCGGCGTACCGGCCCGCGAGATCCTGCTGGGCGGTGGCAATATTCACTGCATTACTCAGCAAATTCCTTCTGGCAAGTAAGAACCTGTTCCAAGCCAGCTGAGGTTGGTATTCAAAACCCCACGCTGTGGGGTTTTATCTCTTGATAGTGTGATGGTCGCAGGCGCTGATGCGGCGATCATCATGACAAACAGTCACCCTTTTACAGGAGATCCCCATGATCGAAGTGACCGAGGTTTCCATTGCCGAGCTGCGTGCCGCGCTCGAATCAGGCCGCACTACTGCGGTCGAACTGGTCAAGGCCTATCTGGCCCGTATTGAGGCCTATAATGGCCCCGAAACTGCCACCAAACTCAACGCCGTGGTGGTCGCCAATCCCGATGCACTGAAAGAGGCCGAGGCTTCCGATGCCCGCCGCGCCCGTGGCGAGACTCTGGGCACGCTCGACGGCATCCCCTACACCGCCAAAGACAGCTATCTGGTCAAGGGGTTGACTGCCGCCTCCGGCAGCCCGGCCTTCAAGGATCTGGTGGCCCAGCGCGATGCCTTTACCGTGGAGCGCCTGCGCGCAGCCGGTGCCATCTGCCTTGGCAAAACCAATATGCCGCCGATGGCCAATGGCGGTATGCAGCGCGGCGTCTATGGCCGTGCCGAGAGCCCCTACAACGCCGACTACCTGACCGCGCCGTTTGCCTCCGGCTCCTCCAACGGTGCCGGTACTGCCACCGCCGCCAGCTTCTCCGCCTTCGGTCTGGCCGAAGAGACCTGGTCGAGCGGCCGAGGCCCTGCCTCCAACAACGGCCTGTGCGCCTACACCCCGTCCCGTGGCGTCATCTCGGTGCGCGGCAACTGGCCGCTGACTCCGACCATGGATGTGGTGGTGCCCTATGCCCGCACCATGGCCGATCTGCTGGAGGTGCTGGATGTGGTCGTCGCCGACGATGCCGAGACTCGTGGCGATCTCTGGCGCATGCAGCCCTGGGTGCAGCTGCCCAAGGCCTCCGAGGTGCGTCCGGCTTCCTATCTGGAGCTGGCTGCCAAGGCCGATGCCCTCAAGGGCAAGCGCCTCGGCGTGCCGCGCATGTTTATCAACAAGGATGAACTGGCTGGCACCAGCGAAAACCCCGGCATCGGCGGCCCGACCGGTCAGCGTATCCATACCCGTCCGACCGTGATCGCCCTGTGGGAGCTGGCCCGTCAGGCGCTGGAAGCCGCTGGTGCAGAAGTCATCGAAGTGGACTTCCCGCTGGTCTCCAACTGCGAAGGTGACCGACCCGGCGCGCCGACCGTGTTCAATCGCGGCATCGTGAGCCCGGAGTTCCTCAACGACGAGCTGTGGGAGCTCTCCGGCTGGGCGTTCGACGACTTCCTGCGCGCCAACGGCGACCCCAAGCTCAACAAGCTGGCCGATGTCGATGGGCCGAAGATCTTCCCCCACGATCCGGGCACCCTGCCGAACCGCGAGGGCGATCTGGCGGCGGGCATGGACGAGTACGTCAATATGGCCAAGCGCGGCCTGAAATCCTGGGACGAGATCGCTACAGTGCCGGATGGCCTGCGCGGTCTGGAGAAGACTCGCAAGCTGGATCTGGAAGACTGGATGGACGGGCTCAAGCTCGACGCCGTGCTGTTCCCCACCGTCGCCGACGTCGCCCCGGCTGATGCGGATGTGAATCCGGCCTCCGCCGATATCGCCTGGAGCAACGGCATCTGGGTAGCCAACGGCAACCTCGCCATTCGCCACCTCGGCGTGCCGACCGTCACCGTCCCCATGGGGGTGATGGCTGATATCGGTATGCCGGTTGGGCTGACCTTCGCCGGTCGCGCCTATGACGACAACAACCTGCTGCGCTTCGCCTCGGCCTTCGAGTCCACCGGCAGCAAGCGGATGGTGCCGCCACGCACGCCGCCGTTGGGGTGATTGCTGTTGTGAGTTAAATATTTTGACGTGTCCGATGATGATCGGTCTAAACACCCACTTGTATTACAAGTGGGTGTTTTTTATCATCTTGAAATAAATTAATTAATAGATGGCGTGAAGGTTTAAAACATAACCATTGGATGTAGTTTCACATGTTTTTCATTCATGTTTTTCATAAAATTAGTCTGAGTCTGAAACTCCCTAAAGTCGTTTTCTGTAAAGCTGTTTTTACCTCGGTTGAACTTATGCTCTATAGAGGAGAGTAGTATGGATTCATTTAAAAAGCAGAATCTATCTGACATAAGGTGCCGATATGAAAAAAGAGCTTCTGCGGAGAAAAATGCTTTTAACGCTTTGGATGTGCACTCATTATTTCCAATTAGGCATGATGAAAATATAATTACTTTTCCATGGTTTTTTTCTGGAATGAAAGTATCTGTATTTTTATCAAGGCAATCTCCATTTGAAAAATAGAAGCCATTTTCATTACCATGCCCTGAAAAGATAATAATATCCTCTTTGATTTTTTTTGAGAAAAAATACTTAAGGTCGTTTAATGAATGGATCCGCTCATAATTAAAGTTCCATCCTGCTGATTTACAAAATGGTTTCCAAAAATCAGCTGAGTTTCTTGAAACCATATCTCTTGTATTTTTACCATCTAAAACAGTATCGAAAACACGAACTCCATTGAACATATTAATACTCCACTTAAGATAAACAGGGCTGCACCATCAAAGTTGACTTAGTCTACTGCCTGATGAGTCTCGTATGAAGTCATGGAGTGTGCTGAACTTCGCAGAAATAAGGTAATAGTTAAGAGTATTCGGACGATCGCGGTAAACGGACGATTACGCTGCGCTAATCGCCCCTACTGCAAGGCGGTGATGGTGTGTTTTGAGCCTTTTACCTCTCTCCACTTCCCGCACTGCCAATCGCCATCTTTGTCGTGGTTCGCTGCCGATTCCCCCTGATATTTCTGAATTCCACCTGACTTCACCCAGACTTCACGCAACCTCATTTTCCCCTCACAAATCCCCCGTATCTTCTGCCCACTGCTTAAAAGGCCCGGCTTGCCACAGGGGTGGCGAGGGGGTGGTTGGTTCGAGGGAGCAAGATGATGAAAGGTTGGATGAAGTGCACATTGGCCGGGGCCGTGGTGCTGATGGCGAGTTTCTGGGGTGGCAGCGTGCGGGCGGCGGGGATCGAACTCAAACAGGTGAGCGGCCCTGTCTATGTTGTTGAAGATAACTACTACGTCAAAGAGAACTCCATGGTCTATTTCGGGGCCAAGGGGGTGACGGTGGTGGGGGCGACCTGGACGCCGGATACCGCTCGCGATCTGCATAAGCTCATTAAACGGGTCAGCAGCAAGCCGGTGCTGGAGGTGATCAACACCAACTACCACACCGACCGGGCGGGCGGTAACGCCTACTGGAAGTCCATCGGGGCCAAGGTGGTGGCGACGCGCCAGACCCGGGATCTGATGAAGAGCGACTGGGCCGAGATTGTCGCCTTTACCCGCAAGGGGCTGCCGGAGTATCCGGATCTGCCGCTGGTGCTGCCCAACGTGGTGCATGATGGCGACTTCAAGCTGCAAGAGGGCAAGGTGCGCGCCTTCTACGCGGGCCCGGCCCATACGCCGGACGGCATCTTTGTCTACTTCCCCGACGAGCAGGTGCTCTATGGCAACTGCATCCTCAAGGAGAAGCTGGGCAACCTGAGCTTTGCCAATGTGAAGGAGTATCCGCAGACCATCGAGCGGCTCAAGGCGATGAAGCTGCCGATCAAGACGGTGATTGGCGGGCACGACTCGCCGCTGCACGGGCCTGAGCTGATTGATCACTACGAGGAGCTGATCAAGGCGGCGCCGCAGTCATAGCCGCTGCGTGGCAGACAGACTGCAAGCCCTGCCATCGCTGCAATCAGCAGCCATAACGGCACACCACAAAACGCCCGCTTTCAGGAAATAAGCGGGCCTTTTGCGTTTGCGGTTTTTTTGGTGGCTGTGAGTGCGTGGCATTAACGCTGTTCAAGGGAGGGAGGCTTTCATAAGATGGCCCTCTCTCTTTTCCCTGAAAGTTATCCATTTTCGTTATGCAATACGCCTCTCTCGCGCGCCTCAAGCAGGCCTTTATCACCGGGATGTGGGCCTCGCTGGTCAGCATCGTTATCGGCTTCGCCTTCAAGGTGTGGCTGGCGCAGTGGGTCGCCAAGGGGGAGCTGGCGCTGTTCAACAGCGTGGTGGATTTGATCTCCCTCTCTTTTATCCTGATGACAGGTTTTCGCTCCTCCATGGTGGTGAGCTACTCCCAGACCAAAAACGATCGGGACATCATCAATATCTTTCGCTACTTCCTCATCGGCATCGTGCTGCTCACCTGGGGGGCGGTGATCCCCTATATCAAGCACGGGCTCCATATCCGGGTGGAGTATCTGCAACTGGTGGGGGTCATCTTCGGGCTGGGGCTCAAGGTCTACTTCACCAATCTGGTGGCCATGTACCGTATGTATCAGCTCTCCAACCGGGTCACCTGGCTGGAGCCGCTGGCCAACGGCCTGCTGTTTATGGCCTGCTACTTTGGACTCGGGATGGATGCGCTCCCTTCGCTCTTCTACGGGCTGACCTTCTCGTCGCTCGCCATCGCCGGTTATATGTATGTTTCGCGCCGTCGGGCCATCGCCACCAGGCCGCTGGCCAAGGTGGCGCTCGGCCCCGAGATGGTTAGCTATGTGAAGAAGAGCTTTACCGCCTCGCTGGAGGCGGGGGCCAGTATCCTGATGATCTACATCACTGTGTTGCTCACCATCCGCCACTTCAGCATCGACGAGCTGGGGGATTTTCAGGTGGTGGTGCGCCCCATCTTCACCTATATGACCACCTTGTTTGTCTTCCCCATCTACCGCTTTGTGCTGCCTGAGCTGGCGGTCAATCTGCGCAATGGCGATCACCGCCAGATAAGGATGATCCGGCGCTGGATCTTCCGCCTCTCCGCCATCGTCAGTCTGGCCTTCTTTGGCTTGATGCTGCTGGCGGGCAAGCCGCTGGTGTTGCTGTTCTTCCCCGCCGACTACGTGGGTGCTGTGCCTGTGCTGTTCCACTTCTCCATCTTCTTTATCTTTATGATGCTCAACGGCTATCAGCTCGCCTATATCAAGGCTCACGGTCACTTTACCCGGAGTTTGCTGATCCGGCTGGCGGGCATAGTGGCACTGGTTGCCGCCTACTATCTGGTGGCCGAGTTCACCGCCAACGTGGTGGCGATTATCGTGGCGCTGGGGCTCGGTTATATGGTGATGTTTATCCTCTCGAGCCTGGCGGAGCGGCAGATCTTGCGATCCCTGCCACTGGTGCTGGCGACCCGTTAGGGGGTTACTCGTCAAGATCTGGCCCCTGTCAGATAACNCGTTTTTTTTATTGGCGGTGCAGGGGAGGTTTAACGCTTGCCCTTGCCACCCTTGTTGCCAGCGAGGGCCTGCTTTCTGGCGCGCTGTTTCTGGGCCGCCTTGCTGTTGCGGCGCGGCTCGGGCTCGAAGCGGGTCAGATCCGGCTCAAAGCCGGGGAACCACTGCTGGGGCAAACGGGTGTCGAGCACCGCTTCCACCTTCTCCAGCAGCGGCGCATCTTCCGGGCTGAACAGGGTGATGGCGAGCCCCTTGTTGCCGGCGCGACCGGTGCGACCGATACGGTGGACGTAATCCTCTGCCACAAACGGGAACTCGAGGTTAATCACGTAGTTGAGATCGCTGATATCGAGGCCGCGGGCCGCCACGTCGGTGGCAACCAGCGCCTGCAAGGTGCCGGCGCGAAACTCCAGCAGCACCTTCTCCCGCGCGCTTTGCGACAGATCGCCGTGGAAGGCCAATGCATTGATGCCCGCCTTGCCAAGCTGCTGGGCCAGCTTGTCAGCACCTTGGCGGGTGCGGCTGAAGATGAGTGCCGGTGCCCACCCTTTCACTTTCAGCATGTGTTCGACCAGCGCCAGCTTGCGATCACTGTCCACCGTGTAGACCCGCTGCTCCACCTCGGCCGCCGTGGTGTTGCGCGGTGCCACTTCAATCAGCTCGGGGTCGCGTAGCAGCACCTTGCTCAAAGCAAACAGGTTGTCGTCGCAGGTGGCGGAGAAGAGCAGGGTCTGGCGACCCGCCGGGATCTGTTTCAGCAGCGCCTTGATCTCGTCCATAAAGCCCATGTCGAGCATGCGATCCGCTTCGTCAAATACCAGATGGCGCAGCGCCGCCAGACTCAACGCCCCCTGCCGCAGATGGTCAAGCAGGCGGCCCGGGGTGGCGATCAGGATATCCACCCCGGTCTGAAGCGCCTCCACCTGCGCCGCGATACTCACCCCGCCGTAGACTTGCGTGCTGGTGAGACCGGTGCCCTGGCCGTAGCGCGCCACGCTCTCGGCGACCTGCACCGCCAGCTCGCGGGTCGGCACCAGCACCAGCGCCCGGATCGGGCGTAGGGACGCCATTTGTGGCTGCGCCAGCAACTGCTCCAGCAGCGGCAGCACAAAGGCGGCGGTCTTGCCGGTGCCGGTCTGTGCCCCCGCCATCAGATCCCGCCCCGCCAGAATGACGGGGATGGCGCGAGCCTGAATGGGGGTGGGGGCGGCATAGCCCAGTTCGCTCAGGGTCTGCTGCAAGCGGGGGGAGAGGGCCAGTTCGGCAAAGGAGGCTGTGGACATAGGGGCACCAGTCGGGGTTATCGCGGCCTGCGGCCACGATGCAGTGAGTGATCGTGGCCGCGATGGTAACAGAAGCAGGGGGAGCGGCAGAAGGCGGCTATGGCTCTGCGTCGTCCGGTAATGGGCGGATCAGCCGGATCCTTTTGCCCTCGTAGCAGGCGATGTTGTGTTTGCCGTGCTGTTTGACGTGGTAGAGCAGCTCGTCGGCCAGATGCACCGCCTCGGTGACGGTGAGGTAGTCACGAATGCGGATCACCCCGGCGGAGAAGGTGATGGGGGTGGGCAGCTCGGGGATCCCCAATGGTCGATCCAGCAGGCGGCCAGCGGAGTGGATCATCATCTCGTCATCCTCCATCCCCTTGAACAGCACGATAAACTCCTCGCCGCCCCAGCGGATGGCGCTGTCCACCTTGCGGATATTGCTTCTGAGATGGCGGGCAAAGGCGACCAGTGCCAGATCCCCGACGCCATGGCCATAGGTGTCGTTGATCGACTTGAAGTTGTCGATATCGAGGATCATCAGGTAGTCGTGCTCATGGAGCAGACTCTGGCAGAGCACATCTCGGCGTGGCAGCCGAGTCAGGTGGTCGGTGTGCGCCAGGGTGCGCAGCCGCAAGTAGATCTGCTTCCAGGCCACCATGCCCAGCAACAGCACGATGAGATAGACCTTGAATGCTGCGCCATGCAGGGCCAGCTTGACGAAATCGAACCCGCTGTAGGACCACTTCAGATAGAGATCATCCCCCGCCTTGGTGCGCATAAAGGGTTTGCTCAGGCAGAGATGCCTCGGGCTGCAGGGCTCGGCGGCTTCAAACGATATGTTGGTGCGGGTCGGGTTGATGGTATCGAAGGGGCGCAACACATCGTTAAATGCTTCATCGACGGCGATGTCGATACCGAGCAACCCGTATTTGTAACCGCCGCGCCCCGACTGATGAATGAAGGGGAAGTACATCACTATGGTGTTGCGCATGCTGAAGCTGTCGATCTCGATATCGGAGACAAAGGCTTCATCGGCGCTGCACAAGGGTCGTCCGGGGGCAAAGCTGGCGCAACCGAAGTAGTGATACCAGGCGGGCAGTGTCATCAGATCCACCTTGATCGGCGCCAGTCTGGCGGGCAGCACATTGTTGTCGGCCACCATGCCGATCAGCCGGTAGTCATTCCAGATGGTGTAGATGTTGATCACCTCCGAATAAGAGAGGGCATAGCGGAAGGTGTTGAGGAGATTGGCTGCCGGGTGTTGCAGCGGAATATCGGCAAAGCGGTATTTGCTTTTGAGGTCATACCCGTAGAGATAGTCGCTGCCGACGCTATTCGGGGGCGGTGGCTGATCGAGCAGATGGTGCTGTGCCAAATAGCTGGTGATGTTCTCCACCTTGAGGATCTTGGCTCGCTGGTAGAAGACCTCGAACACGTTCTTCTGTCTGGCGGTGATGAGATCCATGTCGTGCTGGATAGTGAGATAGGTGTAGTAGAAGACAGTGCCCAACCCGGTCAGGGCGAGCAGGGCCAATCCGGCCACTTTGACGATGAACTGGCGAGCAAACGCCGGTGGCCAGCGCAAGGCTGGGGGGTTACCTGAAAATAAGGTCATAGGTGTCTGGTTAGAGTACCGATAGGGGCGTGGGCGCCATACGGGCAAAGTATACGCGAATGAAATCCCGACAGGATCCACCGACAAACCTTGCCAGAAGCTGAAGCCCTCACCACTTATTTATCCCTACTCCACGATCAGCACGCTCTCGCTGGCCAGATGGTGCAGCCACTCCCTGACGATCAGCAGCACGGCGGCAAAGTGCTCGTCGCGGGGCAGCAAGCTGGCTGCGAGGGGATCCCCTTCCGCCATGGCGGCCAGCTGGCCAAAGGCTTGTTCCACCAGATCCCGGTCGAGCTGGTTGTCCCCCAGCGCTTCGGCCAGTGATGGCTGGCTGCGCAGAGTCAGCTGCAAGCCGGGCGGGATCTGCGGGGCGATGCGCATCAGCTCATCTTCCACCACCATGATGGCCCGCTCCAGTTCGAGCGGGGTGGGCGGCGCGTGGCGAAACGGTCCGGGCTGGATGGCGTGGGTGCCAAAGGCCAGCGGGTAGTGTGACGGGGCCGCATCTGGCTGGCTCAGCCAGAGCTGACTGCTCTGTTCACCAATCTCCAGCAGCAGGGTCATCATCTCCGGTACGGGTTGTGTCATGGTGCTGCGCTCCTGTATTGTAAACGTTTTCCCGTTCTGCCTTTGATACCCCCGCTGTCGCCGTTTGGCGAGCACAATTTCTGCGAATCGTCCCTCACTTTGTTGCAAATCCCTTGCAAAAAAATCTATTGATGGCAGTCTGGATGTCTAAATGGCTGTCGCCGTTTCGTTATCCTCAGATGATTCAGGAGTTCAGATATGGATATTCGTACCGCTCCCCGCGCCATTGCGCTTGCCCTCATGCTGGCAAGCGGCATCGCCGCCGCCAACGAAGCGCTGGTGATCCAGACCGATTTCGGCCTCAAAGATGGCGCCGTGTCGGCCATGAAGGGGGTTGCCTTCGGGGTGGATCGCACCCTGCCGCTCTATGACCTGACCCACGAGATCCCGGCTTACAATATTTGGGAAGCCTCCTACCGCCTCTACCAGACCCTGCAGTATTGGCCCAAGGGCACTGTGTTCGTCAGCGTGGTGGATCCCGGTGTCGGCACCGAGCGCAAATCAGTAGTGCTCAAGACCAGGAGCGGCCACTACATCGTGACCCCGGACAACGGCACCCTGACTCTGGTGGCCGAGCACTTCGGCATCGAGGCGGTGCGCCAGATTGACGAGAAACTCAACCGCCTCAAGGGCTCCGAGAAGTCCTACACCTTCCATGGCCGCGATGTGTACGCCTATACCGGTGCACGGCTCGCCTCCGGCGCCATCAGCTATGAGCAGGTCGGCCCGCTGCTGCCCGCCGAAGTGGTGAAGATCCCCTATCAGCCTGCGGTAGCCGAGAAAGATGGCACCCTCAAGGGCACCATCCCGATCCTCGATGTGCAGTACGGCAACGTCTGGACCAATATCGACGATGCCCTGCTGACCAAGGCGGGGATCAACAAGGGGGATAACGCCTGCATCAAGATCCGCGAAGGGGATGTGGTCAAATATGACGGCAAGGCCCCTTACGTCAGCAGCTTCGGTGACGTGCCGGAAGGTCAGCCGCTGGTTTACCTCAACAGCCTGCTGCAGGTGTCGGTGGCGCTGAACATGGACAGCTTCGCCGCCAAGCATCAGGTGCAATCCGGCGCCAACTGGCATATCAGCCTGAAGAAGTGCTCCTGACCCGCACATATATAAGTAGAGATAGAAACAGCAACGGGCGCTTCGGCGCCCGTTTTGTTCTCTGGTGATAAAGAAAGGGATCAGAACTCGTTGGAGAGCGCCTTGTACCCTTTGACCAGGTCGATATTGGTGTGGGCCACGTCTTCGGAGAACTCGGCGGCATCCACTGAAACCCGCGGGATATGGGTCAGATCGCTCTGCTGGTTGATGCGGGTGGTGGAGGGAACGTAGAACTCCGGCGGCAGATCGCAGCCATCGATCACCGAGTTGTGACGCACCACGGCACCGTCACCGATATGGCAGTTGAACAGCACGCTGTTGAAGCCGATAAAGACCCTGTTCCCCACTTCGCATGGCCCGTGGACGATGGAGCGGTGGGCGATGGAGGTGTACTCGCCGATGGTGACGGCGGCGCCGGATTTGGAGTGGATCACCACGCCATCCTGGATATTGGAGTTGGCGCCGATGACGATGGGTTCCATATCTCCACTCTCATCCACCTCGTCGGCACGGATCACTGCATAGGGGCCGACAAAGACATTCTCTTTGATGATCACCTTGCCGCAGATGATGGCGGTCTTGTCGATATAGGCGGATTCGTCGATGACAGGCAGATGGCCGGAGGGATTCTTGCGGATCATGTTACATCCTGTGGTTGCTTGAAATGATGCGGTGGCGCACCCGGCGCCAGGATGCCAGCTTACGCCTCGTTATTATCCGGTGAAACCCCAAAGTGGTCTGACCCTTGTCGCAAGCCTTGGCGGGATCACTGTTTCCGCGCGCTGGAATATGGGAGCATTGCAGCCATTCCCGAGTTGGTTTAAATGGACATATATAGATGAAGAAGATGATTGCCCTGTTGGCGGGTGGTTTGTTGCTCTCCTCGGCCGTGCAGGCCAAAGGGGAGGCGGGGGAGTTTGACTATTACGCCATGGCGCTCTCCTGGTCGCCCGAGCATTGCGCCGTCAAACCGGCGGATCGGGACCAGTGTTCCCGCAAGCTGGGCTTTGTGCTGCACGGTCTTTGGCCCCAGTACGATCGCGGTTACCCCAGCAACTGCACTCGCGAACGGCTCGATCCCGATATGGAGAGCGAGTTTGCCGACCTCTACCCCAGCCGTTTCCTCTATCGTCATGAGTGGGAGAAGCACGGTACCTGCTCCGGCTTGAGCCAGCAGGCCTTCCATCAGCTGGCGAGCGATTTGCGCCAGAAGGTGAAGATCCCGGCGGCTTATCAATCTCCGGAAGAGCCGCTGCGCAAAACCAGTTTCCAGCTCAAGGCCGATCTGGCGAGCGCCAACCAGTGGCTGGCCCCCGACAACATCACGGTGGCTTGCGCCGATGGTGGCCGCTTCCTGCGGGAGATCTACATCTGCGTCAATAAAGAGGGGACGGATGCGGTCACCTGCTCCGCCGAGATGCAAAAGCGCGAGCGCCGCTCCTGCGGTCAGCCGGATTTCCTGCTGCGCAGCGTGCGTTAAGCCTTCACTCTCTTCATCAGGCCCCTTGCGGGCCTGATGTTTAACCACAGCTATCGGAAAGGAGTCTGACAGATGGATGGCAACAACCGGTTTAGCCCACAAGAGCGGGCCCTGCTGCTCGGGGTGAAAGGGGTAGGGCCGAGCGTTATCGGGCGGCTCGAACAGCTTGGCTACCATACTCTGGCCAGATTGGCCGAGGCCGACACCACCCATATCGTCCAGCTGGTGGCCAGCATGCTGGGCTCGACCTGTTGGCAGAACAGCCCGCAGGCGCGTAGTGCCATCGACGGTGCCATCGCACTGGCCCGCGCACATCTAGCGGCGGATGCGACAAACGGGGTGAATGGATGAGCCTCTTTACCGAACTGGGGATGCGATATCCCATCATTCAGGCGCCAATGGCAGGTGTGCAGGGTAGTGAGCTGGCGCTGGCCGTGACCCGTGCGGGCGGCTTGGGCTCCTTGCCTGCCGCCATGCTCACATTAGCGGAGCTGCGCAGCGAACTGGGACGACTTACCCAAAGCGGCCTTGGGCCATTTAACATCAACTTCTTCTGCCATCGGCAACGGGAACCGGATCCCGTTGCTCTGGCCAGCTGGCAGCAGCGCCTTGCTCCCTACTACGCCGAGTTCAGCCTACTTCCCCCAGCGGTCACGACGGCGCCAAGCCGTGCACCTTTCAATGAGGAGCATGCCGCCATGGTGACCGAGTTCAGACCTGCAGTGGTCAGCTTCCACTTCGGTTTGCCCGCGCCCGAGCTGCTTGCCCGGGTGAAGGCTGCGGGGGCCAAGGTATTTGCCAGTGCCACAACGGTTGCGGAGGCCGTATGGCTCGCTCAACACGGCGCCGATGCCATCATCGCTCAGGGATTGGAGGCGGGCGGTCATCGCGGTCATTTCCTCTCCGATGATATCGCCTTGCAGCAGAGCACCTTGACCCTGCTGGCGCAGATCCTCGCGGTGACCGATCTGCCGGTGATTGCCGCTGGCGGTATCGTCGATGGCAAGGGGATCGCCAACGCGCTGGCAATGGGGGCGAGCGCCGTGCAGATGGGCACCGCCTTTCTCTGCTGCCATGAAGCGACCACCTCGGCGCTGCATCGCGCTGTCCTCCACTCGCCCCAAGGCCAGCAGACGGCACTGACCAATCTGTTCAGTGGCCGTCCGGCGCGGGGTATCGTCAACCGTCTGATGCGTGAGCTGGGCCCGCTCTCGGATCTTGCCCCTCACTTCCCCTATGCCAGTGGCGCACTGGCACCGCTGCGTGCCGCCGCCGAGAAGGCGGGGGACAGTGGCTTCTCTCCGCTCTGGGCTGGCCAGAATGTATCGGGTTGCAGGGATCTTCCTGCCAGCGAGCTGATAGCGTGCTGGGTCAAAGAGGCTGGATTGGGATAAGCACTGCTATATACGCCTCTTTATATAGAAGCGGCCGTTGGTGCAGTGCGTCGGACGCGACGGTGCTGCGATGATGGATGAGTGCCTGTTCCCTTGTGAGGCGCTTATCCGGAGACAAAACCCCGCATTTTACCCTTGTCTGTGGGTAAGTCTGTATAAAGGCTGTGTGCTGATATGAATAACTAATAAATTGCACTTTTTTGCAATTTTATTGCGGAAAAAGCTTGCCAATGTGAGCTGGATCTCTATAATGCGCCTCCATCAACAGGGCAAGCGGTAACGCAGAAAGCCAAGTCGATAACCTCGAAAAGCCTTTGAAAATAAGGCTTGACTCGAGAAGGCGGTTGAGTAGAATTCCACTCCCGCAGCAACACACTGTTGCGTCGCTCTTTAACAATTTGAATCAAGCAATCTGTGTGGGCACTCACAGCAT
>NZ_JBFOCU010000052.1:0-11162 GCF_040907945.1 Aeromonas sp. s11
AGAAGCCCCCTGGCTCCAATCTTGCCGACCATGTTTACGCAACCATACCAGAACGGTGGAGCGGCCCTGAATGCCATAACGCACCTGAGCCTGTTTGTAGGTGAGCTCGCCTTTTTCAATCTGCTCGACCAGCGCCAGTTTAAAAGTCAGCGAGTAATCGCGCTGTGTCCGTTTCACACCTTGTCCCATCGGGTTCTCCATTTATTGGGGGGAAAGGTGTAAACCATATTCAGGACGGGACAGCAGATATAAAAAAGCCGACGCTCGTGTTTACTTCATCGGGCGTCGGCTTTTTGTTGCGCTGGGTTTATCAGGCGGTCACAGCATCAGCTTTGGTCGCTTCCGGCGCCGGGTTGCGGATGAGGTAATCAAACGCACCCAGTGCGGCGGTGGCACCAGCACCCATGGAGATTATGATCTGCTTGAACGGTACCGTGGTGGCATCCCCTGCGGCGTAGACGCCGGGCAGGGAGGTCGCCCCTTTGGTATCGATCTCGATCTCGCCAAAGCGGGTCAGGGCAATCTCGCTCCCTTTCAGGAACTCGGTGTTCGGTACCAGGCCGATCTGGACGAAGATCCCCGCCACCGCCAGGTGTTTGATCTCACCGGTGGTGCGATCTTCGTAGTCCATACCGACCACCTTACTGCCATCACCGATCACTTCGGTGGTGCGAGCGCTCATGATGATGTCGATATTGCCCATGGAGCGAGCCTTCTTCTGCAGCACTTCATCGGCTCGCAGGGTGTCGGCGAACTCCACCACAGTCACATGCTCGACGATGCCAGCCAAGTCGATCGCTGCCTCGATGCCGGAGTTACCGCCTCCGATCACCGCCACTCGCTTTCCCTTGAAGAAGGGGCCATCGCAGTGCGGGCAGTAGGCCACACCCTTGGTGCGGTACTCAAGCTCGCCCGGTACGTTCAGGTCGCGCCAGCGGGCACCGGTAGCCAGGATCACGGCGCGGCTCTTCAAGGTGGCGCCAGAGGCGAGATCCACGTTCACATATCCATCTTTGCTGATGGCGGCGGCGCGCTGCTCGGTGATCACTTCAACGCCGTACTCTTTGACGTGCTGCTCCAGGCTGGCGGTCAGTTTGGGGCCTTCGGTATAGGGCACGGAGATAAAGTTCTCGATGCCGACGGTGTCCATCACCTGACCACCAAAACGCTCGGCCACTATGGCGGTGCGAATGCCTTTACGGGCGGCATAGATGGCTGCTGCGGCGCCAGCCGGGCCACCTCCGACAACCAGCACGTCGTAGGGATCTTTCTCATTCAGCTCGGCGGCTTTGCGCTCTGCAGCACCTGTGTCGAGTTTGGCGACGATCTCTTCCAGCGAGATGCGGCCCTGGCTGAACGGTTGGCCGTTCAGGTAAACATTCGGTACTGCCATGATTTGACGCTCGGCGACCTCTTCCTGGAACAGGGCGCCGTCGATCATGGTGTGAGTGATGCCGGGGTTCAGGGTCGCCATCAGGTTGAGGGCCTGTACTACGTCCGGGCAGTTGTGGCAGGAGAGGGAGATATAGGTCTCGAAGTGGAACTCACCCTTGAGATTGCGGATCTGCTCCTGCACGGCCGCATCGGCCTTGGAGGGGTGGCCGCCGCTTTGCAGCAGGGCGAGCACCAGAGAGGTAAATTCATGACCCATGGGGATGCCGGCAAAGTGAACGCGCGGGGCTTGGCCCTGCGGCGCGACACTCATGGAAGGTTTGCGAGCGGCAGTGCCAGAGGTCTGGGTGATCTTGGGGGACATCTCGGCGATCTCGCTGGCCAGTGCCAGCAGCTCTGCAGATTTGTCGCTGTCGTTGCCGGACACGCTGATCTCGATGGGATTGACGATGTACTGCAGATAGGTGTTCAGCTGTTGTTTGAGGTTGGTATCCAACATGGTCGAATTCCTTCTTGTAATGGCGAGTTGGCATTAAATGTGAGTCGGTCTGCTTTCAGGCCTATTTGGAAATGCCGGAAAGCAGACCGGCCCTTATGCGGGCCGGTCTTGGAAGCGGGAGGCTTAGATCTTGCCTACCAGGTCCAGGGACGGGGCCAGAGTGGCTTCGCCTTCTTTCCATTTAGCCGGGCACACTTCACCCGGGTGGGAGGCAACGTACTGGGCTGCTTTGACTTTGCGCAGCAGTTCCAGTGCGTCACGGCCGATGCCGCCGGCGTTGATCTCGACGATCTGGATGATGCCCTGCGGGTCAATTACGAAGGTACCGCGGTCAGCCAGACCAGCTTCTTCGATCATCACGCCGAAGTTGCGGGTGATGGTACCAGTCGGGTCACCAATCATCGGGTACTGGATCTTCTGAATGGTGTCAGAAGTGTCGTGCCATGCTTTGTGAGTGAAGTGGGTGTCGGTAGAGACAGAGTAGATCTCGACGCCCAGTTTCTGGAATTCAGCGTAGTTGTCAGCCAGGTCGCCCAGCTCGGTCGGGCAAACGAAGGTGAAGTCAGCCGGGTAGAAGAAGACCACGGACCACTTGCCTTTCAGGTCAGCGTCAGACACCTGAACGAATTTGCCATTGTGGTAGGCGGTAGCATTGAACGGCTTGATTTCAGTGTTGATGTAGATAGACATGTAATTGCTCCTTGGTGATGTACATATGCCGGTCTGGTGTTGAAGAGTCTTGCCAGACGAGGCGCTTAACTTTCGATGGATTCATCATAGGGGCTTCCGCTAATCGATAAAAGCCGCAATTTTGAATCGCTTAAATCTACTTATTAGATAGCTCACTATGGCTGTACCTAACATGAATATCTCTGGCCTACTGAGATAACTCCTTGTCGTGGTTCAATATCTGTGCGCTACATCGCCTTTTCAAGGCATAAGAAGGGGTGTGCAGATCCACGATGACGCGATGAGATAAACGGTGGTGCAAACGGGTGGCGCAGGAGGTTGAGGCCGCTGCTCGCAGCGATGGGGGATGTGCTGGTAAGGGGGAAGCCGAAAAGCGCAGATAAAAAAATCCCGGCGCTATCGCAACGACAGGGCCGGGTCATCAAACAAGGAATGGCTATATAAACAAATGCTTTACAGCAAAGACTAACTACGGGGTGTGCAAACTTGCAGACATATGAGAGGAAGATAATGGGTGCACAATCCCTCGTCTCCCCCTCGGCAACTATTGCATGAGAGGGATGATAGTGTGACGCAGATCACAAGGCAAGCATTTGGTGTAATTTTTCAATCAAAATGAAAGTGTTTCATCATTTCAGCTTATTTTGACGGCTGAAAACGCTTTTATTGTAATTTAATTACATAGCAATCTATCAAAAGTCGGTAGGTGGTTCCTGCTCTTCCATCAATTCCAGCAGGTTGATGGCCACGGCAATGAAGTCCGACTCGGTGACAATGCCGATCAGCTTGCGTCCTTTGAGTACCGGCAGGCAGCCATATCTGTGCCGCTGCAGGTAGAGTGCCGCCTCCTTGATGCCGGCGTGAGGATCTACGCTCGCCACTTGCCGTGTCATGATCTCGTCGAGTGGCACGCTGTCGGTAAATTCGGCTTCCCGCTCCGGGCTAATGAGCAGCAGCTTGGATTCCCGGGTGGCCAGGATATCGGTGAGGGTTACCAACCCCAGCAGGTGATGCTGCTCGTCGACGATGGGAATGTGGCGGATCCGCTCCTGCTGCATCAGATCCATCGCCTGTTTGACACTGTTTGACGGACCCAGAGTGAAGGGGTGTTCGGTCATGATTTCGGATAGGGTCATCATGGTGGGCCTCCTTGTGTATCTGCTTTCACCCTAGCCCAGCCCCAACTGGCAAAACATGATCAGGGTCAATACAGAACATTAAAGAATCATTAACCGGAGGTGTGTCTCAATATTGCTCGCTACCCCTTGTCTCTCTTGGGTTTTTGGTCTTTTGGGTTGCCTTGGAAGATGGGGATAACTAGACTAGCCGCCGATTCCCCCCGAGGTGAAAGATGCAAGTATCCGATTTTCATTTTGATCTGCCAGACGAGCTGATTGCCCGCTATCCGATGGCAGAGCGTACCGCCAGCCGCCTGTTGCAGCTCGATGGTCAAACTGGCGCCCTGCGCCACGGTCAATTTGTGGATGTGCTGGATCAGCTCAATCCGGGTGACCTGCTGGTATTCAACAACACCCGTGTCATTCCGGCACGCATGTTTGGCCAGAAGGCCAGCGGCGGCAAGCTGGAGGTACTGGTCGAGCGCATTCTGGACGAGCACAGCGTGCTGGCCCATGTCCGTGCCTCCAAGGCGCCTAAGCCCGGCACCCGGATGATCATGGATGGTGGCGTTGAAGCCGAGATGCGCGCCCGCCACGACGCTCTGTTCGAGATCCACTTCCTCGACCCGCGTCCGGTGCTGGAGATTTTGGAGGCCATCGGCCACATGCCGCTGCCCCCCTATATCGACCGTCCCGACGAGGATGCCGACAAGGAGCGCTACCAGACCGTTTACAATCAAAAGCCGGGCGCCGTCGCGGCCCCGACCGCCGGTCTGCACTTTGATGAGCCGCTGCTTGAGAAAATTCGGGCCAAAGGGGTTGAAACGGCCTTCGTCACCCTGCATGTAGGGGCGGGGACCTTCCAGCCGGTGCGGGTAGAGAAGATTGAAGATCACCACATGCACTCCGAGTATGCGGAAGTGCCGCAAGAGGTGGTGGATGCCATCGCGGCCACCCGTGCCCGTGGTGGTCGGGTGATCGCGGTGGGGACCACGTCGGTCCGTTCGCTGGAGAGCGCGGCCAAGGTCACCCTGGCGCAGGGCAAACCGCTAGCGCCCTTCTTTAGTGACACCGATATCTTCATCTTCCCTGGTTACAAGTTCCAGATTGTCGATGCCATGGTCACCAACTTCCATCTGCCGGAGTCGACCCTGATCATGCTGGTCAGCGCCTTCGCCGGTTATGACAACGTGATGGCGGCCTATCAGGCAGCTGTGGCCGGTCAGTACCGTTTCTTCAGCTACGGGGACGCCATGTTCGTCACCCGTCGCCAGGTTGAAGCATAAGCTTCAGCTTATTTACCGGGCCGTGAGCGGCCCTCCTATTGTCAGACTGTTTATCTGACGCAGCCGAGGTAGCAATGAAATTTGAACTGAAAACCACCGACGGCCGTGCCCGTCGCGGTCAACTGGTCTTCGAACGTGGTGTGGTACAAACGCCGGCCTTTATGCCGGTCGGGACTTACGGCACCGTCAAGGGGATGACCCCGGAAGAAGTGCGTGAAACCGGCGCCCAGATCCTGCTGGGCAACACCTTCCACCTCTGGCTGCGTCCGGGTCAGGAAGTGATGCGTGCCCACGGCGATCTGCATGACTTCATGAACTGGCAGGGCCCGATCCTGACCGACTCCGGTGGTTTCCAGGTGTTCAGCCTGGGACATATTCGCAAGATCACTGAAGCGGGCGTCCACTTCCGTCACCCCATCAATGGCGAGAAAATCTTCCTCGACCCCGAGAAGTCCATGGAGATCCAGTACGATCTGGGCTCCGACATCGTGATGATCTTCGACGAGTGCACCCCGTACCCGGCCACTTATGAAGAAGCGCGCAAGTCCATGGAGATGTCCCTGCGCTGGGGCAAGCGTTCCCGCGACAAGTTTGATGCGCTGGGCAACAAGAATGCCCTGTTCGGCATCATCCAGGGCTCGGTCTACGAAGATCTGCGTGATGTCTCCCTCAAGGGGCTGCTGGAGATCGGTTTCGACGGTTATGCGGTCGGTGGTCTGGCGGTGGGTGAACCCAAAGAGGACATGCACCGTATCCTCGAGCACGTCTGCCCGAAAATTCCGGCTGACAAGCCGCGCTACCTGATGGGTGTCGGCAAGCCGGAAGATCTGGTGGAAGGGGTGCGCCGTGGTATCGACATGTTCGACTGCGTCATGCCGACTCGCAACGCCCGCAACGGCCACCTGTTCACCACCGATGGCGTAGTGAAGATCCGCAATGCCCAGCACCGCAACGACACCAGCACCCTGGATGCCGAATGCGATTGCTACACCTGCAAGAACTACAGCCGCAGCTACCTGCACCATCTGGACAAGTGCAACGAGATCCTCGGTGCCCGTCTGAATACGATTCATAACCTGCGTTACTACCAGCGTGTGATGCAGGGTTTGCGGGACGCGATCGAGCAGGGTAAATTAGACGACTTTGTAACAGAGTTTTACCGTCGGCAAGGGAAGCCTGTGCCTCCGTTAGCTGAAAATGACGTTAAATAACAACAACATATAATTTTGTTTTTTTAAATCTACATCAATAAGAGGTTGTTAAATGAGCATTATCTCCAAGGCGTATGCAGAAGGCGCAGCACCGGGTGCACAGGGTGGTGGTATGGAAATGATCATCATGCTGGCCGTATTCGGCCTGATCTTCTACTTCATGATCTATCGTCCCCAGGCCAAACGTGCCAAGGATCACCGCAATCTGATGAGCTCCTTGTCCAAGGGTGATGAAGTGCTCACTTCCGGTGGCCTGGTTGGCAAAATTGCCAAAGTGGCTGCAGACAGCGATTACCTGGTGATCGCCCTGAACGACCAGACTCAAGTCACCATCAAAAAGGACTTCGTCTCTGCCGTTCTGCCCAAGGGTTCTATCCAGTCCCTTTAATCTCCCAAGGAGCACAGCGTGTTGAATCGCTATCCGCTGTGGAAATACCTGATGGTGATCCTGGTGATCGCCATCGGTTTTCTATATGCAGCCCCCAATCTTTACGGCGAAGATCCGGCTTTGCAGGTTTCTGCCAGCCGTGGTGCCGAAGTCAAGCTAGATACTCTTGATCTGGTGAAAGAGACCCTTGAAGCGGCCAAGATCCCGGTCAAACATGCTGCATTCGAGCACGGTTTTATCCTGATCCGTTTCAAGAACACTGAAGACCAGCTGAAGGCGCGCGATATCGTTGCCAACAAGCTGGGCGACAACTTCATTACCGCACTCAACCTGGCACCTTCCACTCCCGCCTGGCTCGAAGCCATCGGTGCGGCGCCTCTGAAGCTGGGTCTTGATCTGCGCGGTGGTGTGCACTTCCTGATGGAAGTGGACATGGCCGAAGCACTGACCAAGCAGCAAGAGCAGATGGTGCAGGATTTCCGCTCCGAGCTGCGCACCCAGAAGATCCGTTACTCCGGCGTACGCCGGGTCGGAGATCAGGTGCAGGTGATCTTCCGTGACGAAGCCGATCAGGAACGCGCCGTTTCTCATCTGCGTCGTCAGAACCCTGATTTGACTTTCACTACCGAGCAGAAAGGGGATGAGTTCATCCTGTTGGCTGGTCTGAGCGAAGCCAAGATCAAGGAAGTGAAGAAGTACGCCCTCGAGCAGAACATCACCATCATCCGTAACCGGGTCAACGAACTGGGTGTGGCCGAGCCGCTGGTACAACAGCAAGGCGCCGAGCGCATTGTCGTTGAACTGCCCGGTATTCAGGATACCGCCCGCGCCAAGGAGATCCTGGGGGCAACCGCGACCCTGGAATTCCACATGGTCGATGAGACTGCCGACATCCAGGCTGCGGCCGATGGCCGTGTCCCGCCCAGCTCCAAGGTCTACAACGATCGCAACGGTCGTCCCGTGGTGCTGCAAAAGCGGGTGATCCTGACCGGTGACCACATTGTGGGTGCCCAGTCCGGTTTCGACGAGTACAGCCGTCCCCAGGTCAACATCAAGCTGGATGGCCAGGGTGGCAACAAGATGGCCAACTTTACCAAGGACAACGTCGGTAAAGGGATGGCGACCGTCTTCATCGAGTACAAGCCGGTCGGTCAACCGGGGCCGGATGGCAAGCGCAAGTTCCGCAAGCAGGAAGAGGTGATCAACGTCGCCACCATCCAGTCGCGTCTTGGCAGCCAGTTCCGTATCACAGGTATCGACAACGCCAACGAAGCCCACAACCTGGCGCTGCTGCTGCGTGCCGGTGCCCTGATCGCCCCGATCCAGATCGTGGAAGAGCGCACCATTGGCCCGAGCCTGGGTCAACAGAACATCGACAGCGGTATGGAAGCCATCGGCTGGGCCATGCTGGTGATCGTGCTGTTCATGGGGATCTACTACCGCGCGTTCGGCTGGGTTGCCAACCTGGCGCTCTGTATGAACCTGGTGTTGATTGTCGGCATCATGTCGATGATCCCTGGTGCCACCATGACCCTGCCGGGTATCGCCGGTATCGTCCTGACGCTGGGTATGGCGGTGGATGCCAACGTACTGATCTACGAGCGTATTCGTGAAGAGATCCGCAACGGTCGCGGTGTTCAGCAAGCCATCCATCTGGGCTTTGATCGGGCATTCTCCACCATCGCCGACTCCAACGTGACCTCGCTGATCACCTGCGTGATCCTGTTCGGTATCGGTACTGGCGCCATCAAGGGCTTTGCTCTGACGCTGGGCATTGGTCTGACCGCCTCCATGTTTACTGCCATCACAGTTTCCCGTGCCATTATCAACCTGGCTTGGGGTGGACGGCGTATCGACAAGCTGCCCATCTGAGGATAGAGAGATGTTTCAGATTCTACATTTTGAAAAACCGATCCCGTTTATGCGCTATGCCAAGCCGGGTGTGGTTTTCTCTTCCGTGCTGATGGTGGTAGCCCTGTTCTTCCTGTTTGATCGGGGTCTGAACTGGGGTCTGGACTTTACCGGTGGTACCACCATCGAGGTGGGGTTCCAGCAGTCGGTGAGCTTGGACAAGATCCACGACGCTCTGGAAGAGCAGAAGATTGAAGGGGCAACCCTGCAACACTTTGGCTCCAGCCGTGACGTGCTGTTCCGCCTGACCCCGAAAGAGGGGGTCAAGGTAGAACAACAGGGTAACGAAGTGCTGGCGGCGGCCAAGCAGCTCGATGAGGGCGCAGTGCTCAAACGCGTCGAGTTCGTCGGCCCTTCCGTGGGTGATGAACTGGCGACAGACGGTGCGCTGGCCATGCTGGCCTCCATCCTCTGTATCCTGGCCTACGTGGCAGTGCGTTTCGAATGGCGTCTGGCGCTGGGGGGCATTCTCTCCCTGGTGCACGACGTGGTGATCACGCTGGGTGTCTTTGCCTACTTCCAGTACGAGTTCGACCTGACTGTACTGGCGGCACTGATGACCCTGGTGGGTTACTCCCTGAACGATACTATCGTGGTGTTCGACCGCTTGCGGGAGAACTTCCGCAAGGTGCGTAAAGGGGATACCGAGTACATTCTGGATCTCTCCATGACCGAGACCCTGAGTCGTACCATCATCACCTCCGGCCTTACCTTTATCGTGGTGCTGGCGCTGCTGCTCAAGGGCGGTGCGCTGATCCACGGTTTTGCCGTGGCCATGGTGATCGGTGTGGCGTTCGGTACCTACTCCTCCATCTATGTGGCGAGTGCGTTTGCCATGTTCCTCGGCGTCAAGCGCGAGCACATGCTGCCCACCCAGGTAGAGAAAGAGGGTGCGGACCAACAGGAAATCCTGCCGTAACAGTAAAGAGCGCCTCATGGCGCTCTTTACTTATCTCTGCGTGTCGTTTGCTGACGCACATGATTTAAACAACAGGAGTTTGTCATGCATCACAATCCCCGTTTTTTGGCGCTGGTTGACGGGATCCGCTCCCGCATCACCGAAACCGATGTTCACCAGATCAAGCGCTGGCAGGATGAAGGGCGCACGTTTCACCTAATCGACGTGCGGGAAGAGAGCGAGTGGGCCAAAGGCCATCTGCCCGGTGCCCGATATCTGGGTCGTGGCGTGATTGAGCGGGATATCGAGACCCAGTTCCCGGATCTCGAGACCGAGCTCTACCTCTATTGTGGTGGTGGTTTTCGCTCAATTCTGGCGGCGGACAACCTGCAACAGATGGGTTATCGCAAGGTGATCAGCGTCGACGGCGGGTTTCGCGGTTGGTGCGATGCCGGATACCCTGTCGAATCCTGATTTATTTGAGGTAGAGGGGCACAGCTACATGACAAAGCGGCAGTTGACCTTTACCATATGCGGGGTCAAGCGTAAGCGTCGGAGTGTTCATTGAACGTCAGGAAAGGGATTGGATACCTCCTCGGTATCCTGTTGTTGCTTCCCATGTGGGGTTGCAGCAGTAGCAGTCAGGTTAACACCCCCAAGGTTCCCAAGCCGCAGCCTGCTTCACTGGTGTTGGCGACCCCCCTGCAGGTCTCCTACCAAAGCGAGCTGGCATTGGCGCGACTCGGGCAGATGCTCAGTGAAATGGAGCTGACCACCGAGCAACGGGCAGAGTTGTTCTATGAGCGTGCCGTGGTGTTTGATCGGGTTGGTCTGCGTTCCCTCGCGCGGCTCGATTTCAACCGCGCCCTGCGGGAGAAACCGGATTTCGCCGAAGCTTACAACTTCATCGGCGTCTATCTGGTACAGCAGCAGAATTACGACGAAGCCTATGATGCCTTCGATTCTGCCCTCGAACTGGCGCCGGACTATGACTATGCCTATCTCAACCGTGGCATCGCCCTCTATTACGGTAACCGTCCCGAGCTGGCCGCGGCCGATATGAAGCGTTTCTACGAGGCGCAGCCGGAAGACCCCTATCGGGTGATCTGGCTCTATCTGGCTGAGCAGAAACTCGACCCGTCGGCCGCCATGAGCCGGATGCGCGAGCGTCTCAACAAGTACGATGACGACGCCTGGAACTGGGATCTGGTTCGCCTCTATACCGGCGAGATCAACGCTTCCCAGCTGATGGGCAACGTGGTGAAAGGGGTGAAGGATAACCGGGAGCTTGCCGAGCGCCTGTGTGAAACCTACTTCTATCTGGGCAAGTTCGAGCTGGGCAAAGGCAACCGCAAGGAGGCCATCAGCTACTTCAAGCTGGCCTTATCCAACAACGTCTACGACTTTATCGAGCACCGCTATGCGCTGCTGGAACTGGAGTTGATGGCGCGCAAACCCTTGCCGCCAGGTGCCCAGAGCGCTCGTAACAAGGGTGATCAGCCCTCCTGAACCACTGCCAGATAGTGGTAAAAAAGGCCTCGCGATGAGGCCTTTTTGTTGGGCGTGTCCCGTCCTGAATATGGTTTACACCTTTCCTCCCAATAAATGGAGAACCCGATGGGACAAGGTGTGAAACGGACACAGCGCGATTACTCGCTGACTTTTAAACTGGCACTGGTCGAGCAGATTGAAAAAGGCGAGCTCACCTACAAACAGGCTCAGGTGCGTTATGGCATTCAGGGCCGCTCCACCGTTCTGGTATGGTTGCG